>NZ_JBMDKS010000006.1:0-168541 GCF_057809835.1 Mesorhizobium sp. FG116 | reverse complement strand
AGCAGGCCGAAGGCCGTTGCGGAGACCCTAGGATCCATGCCGTGACATCGCGGCAACGCGTAAAGGGTGCAAAGGAAAGCTCATCATTCTGAGCCGTCCTACCCCCACAATCCTCACGGCATGGATCCTCGGGTCGCGCCTTTCGCTGCGCTCGGGCTTGCCCACGAAGGGAAGCGCCGAAGAGAACGAGGCGAAAGGGCGCTGTGCCCCACGCCTCACTCTATCGGATCATTGACCCTTTGGCCCTGTCATGCCAAAGCCCCCGCATCGAAGCCACCCACCTTTTCGGGTGGTGCCTGCGGAGAATTCTAAATGACGGACCGGATCGAGATCGCCGGGTTGCGCATCGCGCGCCCCTTGCATGACTTTGTTGTCGGCGAGGCGCTGAAAGGCAGCGGCATCGAGGCGGAGAAATTCTGGGCCGGCTTTTCTGAAATCCTCCACGACCTAGCGCCGAAGAACCGGGCGCTGCTGGCCAAGCGCGACGACCTGCAGGCACAGATCGACCAGTGGTATCGCAACAATGGCGCGCCGAACGACATGGAAGCCTACAAGGCCTTCCTGCGCGAAATCGGCTACCTCGTGCCGGAAGGCCCGGCCTTCTCGGTCACCACCGAAAACGTCGATCCCGAGATCGCCGTGGTCGCCGGACCGCAACTCGTCGTGCCGGTCATGAACGCGCGCTATGCGCTGAACGCCGCCAACGCCCGCTGGGGCTCGCTCTACGATGCGCTTTACGGCACGGATGCCATTTCCGACGACGGCGGCGCGGCCAAGGGCAAGGGCTATAACCCCAAGCGCGGCGCCAAGGTCATCGCCTGGGCGCGCGCCTTCCTCGACGAGGTCGCCCCGCTGGTGTCCGGCTCGTGGAAGGACGTGGCGGAACTAGCCGTCTCCGGCGGCCGCCTTAAGGTTTCGCTCGAGGCCGGGCCGACGGCGCTGAAGGAGGCCGCGCGCTTTGCCGGCTGGCGCGGCGAGGCGGGCAATCCAGCCGCCGTGCTGCTTACGAAAAACGGCCTGCATGTCGAGATCGTCATCGACCGCAACAGCGTCATCGGCAGGACCGACAAGGCCGGCATTTCCGACGTGGTGGTCGAGTCCGCGCTCACCACCATCCAGGATTGCGAGGATTCCGTCGCAGCCGTCGATGCCGACGACAAGATCGCGGTCTACACGAATTGGCTCGGCCTGATGCGCGGCGACCTGTCGGAAGAGATCGCCAAGGGCGGCAAGTCCTTCACCCGTCGCCTCGCCGCCGACCGCACCTACACCGCGCCGAACGGCAGCGAGCTGGTGCTTCCCGGCCGCGCCCTGATGCTGGTGCGCAATGTCGGCCACCTGATGACCAATCCGACCATCCTTTTGTCCGATGGTTCGGAAGTTCCGGAAGGCATCATGGATGCGGCGATCACCGCGCTCATCGCCTTGAACGACATCGGCCCAAGTGGCCGCCGCGCCAACTCGCGCAAGGGTTCGATGTATGTCGTCAAGCCCAAGATGCACGGGCCGGAGGAAGTTGCCTTCGCCGTCGAGATATTCGACCGCGTCGAGGCCCTCGTCGGGCTTGCGAAAAACACCATCAAGATGGGCATCATGGACGAGGAGCGGCGCACCACCGTCAACCTCAAGGAATGCATCCGCGCGGCCTCGGCGCGCGTCGCCTTCATCAATACCGGCTTCCTCGACCGCACGGGCGACGAGATCCACACCTCGATGGAAGCCGGCCCGATGATCCGCAAGGGCGACATGAAGCAGGCCGCGTGGATCGGCGCCTACGAGAACTGGAACGTCGATACCGGGCTGGAATGCGGCCTTGTCGGCCATGCCCAGATCGGCAAGGGCATGTGGGCGATGCCGGACCTCATGGCGGCGATGCTGGAACAGAAGATCGGCCACCCCAAGGCAGGCGCCAACACCGCCTGGGTGCCGTCGCCGACCGCTGCCACGCTGCACGCCACGCATTATTTCCGCGTCGATGTCCACGCCGTGCAGGAAACCCTAAAAAGCCGTCCCAAGGCCAAGCTCGACGACATCCTGTCGATACCTGTCGCCACGCGGCCCAACTGGACCCCGGACGACATCCAGCGCGAGCTGGACAACAATGCGCAAGGCATCCTCGGCTATGTCGTGCGCTGGATCGATCAGGGCGTAGGCTGCTCCAAGGTGCCCGACATCAATGACGTAGCCCTGATGGAAGACCGAGCCACCTTGCGCATTTCCTCGCAGCACATGGCCAACTGGCTGCGCCATGATGTCTGCACCAAGATCCAGGTCATGGATTCGCTCCAGCGCATGGCCGTCATCGTCGATCACCAGAATGTCGGCGATCCGCTCTATAAGGCGATGGCTGCCGATTTCGACACCTCGATCGCCTTCCAGGCCGCTTGCGATCTGGTGTTCAAGGGCGCCGTCCAGCCGAGTGGCTACACCGAGCCGATCCTCCACGCCCGTCGTCTGGAGCTGAAGGCCGGGCAGAACGGGGCGAATACCTAACCGTATGATCGTCCTTGCCATCGATTGCTCCGCCAGTCTCTGCGCCGCCTGTGTCTATGATGCGACAGCCGGTCGCGAGCTTGGCCGTCAGGTGCTCGACCTCGGCAAGGGACACGCCGAGCACCTGATGTCGGTGATCGCCGAGGCACTGGGGCGATCCGGCGCGACCTACGCCGATCTTTGCCGGATTGCCGTCTCAGTAGGCCCGGGCTCTTTCACCGGCGTCCGCGTCGGTGTTTCCACAGCGCGTGGCTTGGCCTTGGCGCTGAAAATTCCCGCCGTCGGCGTTACCACGCTTGATGCGCTGGCGACCGAAACTGCCATCAAGTTCCCAAGTCGCGCAGTGCTTGCTGCCCTCGATGCCGGGCGTGGTGAAATCCACGCCGCGCTGTATGATGATAAGATGCAGCTTCGATTTGGGCCCGCTGTGACGACGCTGGAAGAGATCACCGAAATGGCAGTCAGTTCGCAGGCGGTTCTGAGCGGCACGGCAGCCGGTCTCGTCGCAGGCACAGCCGGTAAATCTTTCAACCGTGGTCCGGTTGGGGCAACAGCCGATATCGCCACCTACGCTCGCCTCGGCGCGGCCAGGGAGCCGGCCGAAAAGCCTGCACCTGTCTATCTGCGCGAAGCCGACGCGAAACCGCAGGCAGGCTTTGTGTTGCCGAGGGCGAGCCCTTGATGACTGCCAGGGACAGGGCCTAATGCGGATTCCGTTCCTGACGCCCCGTCGGCGCGACTACGTCCTTGAGCCGCTTTCAACGACCGATAGCGGTGCGTTGTCCATGTTGCATCAGGAAGACTTCGTGCGGCCATGGTCCGATGCGGAGTTCGCAACATTGCTTGAGCAGGATACTGTCTTTGGCTATGCGGCGCGCGAGGTCGGGCAGGGCGGTCGCTCGCCGGTCGGTTTCGTATTGGCCAGGCTTGCCGCCGGCGAGGGCGAAATCCTCACCGTAGCAGTCGCCCGCTCACACCGCAGACAGGGCATCGGCTGGCAGTTGATGGATGCCGTATTGCGCGAACTGCATTCCGAGCGTGCCGAGGCTCTGTTTCTCGAAGTCGACGAAACCAATGGCGCGGCAATAGCACTCTACCGGCGGTTAGGATTCGGTGAAGTCGGCAAGCGACCGAACTACTACCGCTCTCCCGAGCATGGCCCAACTGGTGCGCTGGTCATGCGCCGCGATCTTCGCTGAAGAAAGGCCATAGGCTCAATGATGGCCAAGATCAGGACCTTTCTGGCGCTGATGTTCATTGCGATAACCACGCTGCTGCTGGTGCCGCTGCAACTCATATCGATGAAGATCGGCTTGTGGCGCGAGACCGTCATCCTGAAAATCTGGCACAAGGCGGTCCTTAAAACGCTTGGTATCCGCGTCCATGTAACCGGCGCGCTGTCGTCCGAGAGACCGTTGCTCGTGGCCGCCAATCACGTCTCATGGACTGATATCTCCGTGCTCGGCTCCATGTCGGATGTCCGTTTCATCGCCAAGGCCGACATGGCGGGCTGGCCGTTGATCGGCTTTTTGTCGAAGCTGCAGCGCACTGTGTTCATCGAGCGTGAGCGCAAGCGCAAGTCTGGCGACCAAGCCAGTGAGATCGCGGGCCGGTTGGCCAATGGCGATGCCATGGTGCTGTTTGCCGAAGGAACGACTGGCGACGGCAACATGGTGCTGCCTTTCAAGAGCACGCTGTTCGGTGCCGCTGCGATGGCGATCTCGGGCGGCGGGGCGGAAGAGGTTTTCGTTCAGCCGGTTGCGATAGCCTATACGCGTTTGCATGGCCTGCCGCTCGGCCGTCGGCACAGGTCTCATGCCGCTTGGATTGGTGATCAGGATCTGGTGCCGCACGTCAAGGACCTGCTGGCGGAAGGCGCGTTGGATGTAGAGGTTCATTTCGGCGAACCGGTTGCATTTTCATCCGCGTCGAACCGCAAGCAGACCGCGCGCACTATGGAGGAGCAAGTCAATATAATGCTCCAGCAGGCTCTGCGTTCACCTCGCGCCAGCCGACCCAGTGTCGCGGCTCGGTCAAAGGCATAGAATCGGCTGTTTTTTGCTGCCGAAAAACGTTAGAAGCCGCCCCATGGAACTGGAAACCACAATCATCAACGAAGACCACACGCCGCTGGAAAGTGCGTCTGGCGCGCCTAAGAAGGTCTTCGTGAAGACCTATGGCTGCCAGATGAACGTGTATGACTCCCAGCGTATGACCGACGCGCTTGCGGCTGACGGCTATGTTGCGACTGAAGCCATGGACGATGCCGATCTGGTCCTTCTGAACACGTGCCATATCCGTGAAAAGGCGGCCGACAAAGTCTACTCGGTGCTTGGCCGTCTCCGCGATCTGAAGTCGGAAAGGGCGGACGCTGGACGTGACCTTACGATCGGCGTTGCAGGTTGCGTCGCCCAGGCCGAGGGTGGCGAAATCCTGCGGCGCTCGCCTTCTGTCGATCTGGTCGTCGGCCCCCAGACCTACCACCGTTTGCCCGAGATGCTTGCCAAGGTTCGAAACGGCGAAAAGGTCGTCGAAACCGAATACGCGATCGAGGACAAGTTCGAGCATTTGCCTCAGCCGAGGCGCGCCGAGGTCATCAAGCGCGGCGTCACAGCCTTCCTGACCGTGCAGGAAGGCTGCGACAAGTTCTGCACGTTCTGCGTTGTGCCCTATACGCGGGGTTCGGAAGTTTCGCGCCCGGTCCACCAGATCGTAGCCGAGGCCGAGCGCCTTGCCGAAGCTGGCGTGCGTGAAGTGACGCTGCTTGGCCAGAACGTCAACGCCTGGCATGGCGAAGGGCCAGATGGCAGCGAGTGGGGCCTTGGCCGGCTTCTTCACAGGCTTGCAGAGATCAAAGGTCTTGCCCGCCTTCGCTACACAACCAGCCACCCGCGCGACATGGATGAAGACCTCATCGCTGCGCATCGTGATCTGGATGCGCTGATGCCGTATCTGCATCTCCCTGTGCAGTCAGGTTCGGACCGCATTTTGAAGGCTATGAACCGTCGCCACAAGGCAAGCGACTATCTGCGGTTGATCGAGCGTGTTCGCGGCGCACGCGCCGATATCGCCATGTCCGGTGACTTTATCGTCGGCTTCCCGGGCGAGACCGAGGCGGATTTCGAGGCGACGATGCAAATCGTGCGCGAGGTGGGCTACGCCTCCGCTTTTTCGTTCAAATACTCGCCGCGTCCCGGCACGCCCGGCGCGGAAATGGACGGACATGTCCCCGAAGACGTCAAGGACGAGCGGTTGCAGCGCCTGCAGGCGTTGTTGACCGAACAACAGCAGGACTTCACGCGAGGCATGGTTGGGCGCACAATGGCAACCTTGATCGAGAAGGCTGGCCGTCAGGCCGGGCAGAAGGTTGGGCGGTCACCGTGGCTGCAGCCGGTTATTATTGATGAAATGGCCGCGGAAATCGGTGACATTATTGACGTGCGAATCACGAAGACTGGCTACAATAGCCTGTTCGCCGAGCCGGCCTGACGGGCCCCGGCAGATGAGGAGAGACGGTTGAGCGCTGCCGATCTGAAGAACGTGTCCTCCAAGCTGGAAACGGGGGCATCGGACATGGCGCACATCGTTCTGACCTTCGACAATAACAAGCTTGCGAGCGCCCTTTACGGTCAGTTCGATGAGAATTTGGCGCGGCTTGAGCAGAAGCTCGGCGTCGATATCCGTTCGCGCGGCAACCAACTTACCATCAAGGGCTCGTCGTCATCCGCGGAACAGGCTAGGAGAGCGCTCGATAGCCTATACGACATTTTGCAGAAGGGCATCGATATCGGCCAATCCGACGTCGACGGCGCAGTGCGTATGGCGGTCGCTGCCGACGACCAACTCACGCTGCCGACATTGGAGCGAAAGGGCAAAGTGTCAGCCGCACAGATTTCTACCCGCAAGAAGACCATCTATGCCCGCTCGCTCAATCAGGATGCCTATATGCGGGCGCTTGAGCGCTCGGAACTGGTATTCGGCATCGGCCCCGCGGGCACGGGCAAGACCTATCTGGCGGTTGCGCACGCCGCAATGCTGCTTGAACGCGGTATGGTTGAACGCATCATCCTGTCCCGACCAGCCGTGGAGGCTGGCGAGCGGCTGGGTTTCCTTCCCGGCGACATGAAGGAAAAGGTCGACCCCTATCTGCGCCCACTCTACGACGCCCTTTACGATATGATGCCGGGCGACAAGGTTGAACGGGCCATCGCTGCCGGTATCATCGAGATCGCGCCGCTTGCCTTCATGCGCGGCCGCACGTTGGCGCACGCAGCCGTCATTCTCGATGAGGCACAAAACACCACTCAAATGCAGATGAAGATGTTTCTGACGCGTCTGGGTGAGAATTCGCGTATGATCGTCACCGGCGACCCGACCCAGATCGACTTGCCGCAGAACACGCGATCCGGCCTCGTAGAAGCGTTGCGTGTTCTTGATGGGGTTCCGGGTATTATCACCGTGCGCTTCAATGATGTCGATGTCGTGCGTCATCCGCTGGTTGGCGAGATCGTCAGGGCCTACGACCGCGATGGTAAAGTCTCGCGCGGCCTTGGCGTGGAAGGCTGATTTCGGCTCTCAAATGCCCACTGGCAAACCATCTATGACTATGGCGCTTGCCCATCCTCTCGACATCGATCTTCTGGTCGAGGCGGGCACTTGGCCGGAAGAGGACGTGTTAAAACGTCTGGTTGACCGTGCCGCAGGTGCTGCATTTGCCGAAATTGGATCGGTTTGGTCCGGAACCAGCGAACTCAGCATCGTTTTTTCGGATGATGCCAACATCCGGGAACTGAATGCGGGTTGGCGAGGAAAGGACAAGCCGACCAATGTATTGTCCTTCCCAGCCTTTCCAGTTTCCGGAGGCGGTTCGCTACCACCGATGCTCGGCGACATAATTCTTGCCGCCGAAACGGTTTCGCAAGAGGCCGAACTGGAACGAAAGCCGCTCGAGAACCACATTAGCCATCTCGTTGTCCATGGCCTCCTGCATCTTTTAGGTTATGATCACGAGACCGATGCCGAGGCTGACGAAATGGAAGCAGCCGAGCGCGCAGCGCTGGCAAGGCTTGCCATTCCCGATCCCTATGCGTAACTACATGCACAAATTGACCGGACGACGATGAACGACACACCACAGACCGCCGCCCACCCAGACGACGGCAGTGCGGGCAAGCCCCACGAAAATGCGGACGAGGACCCTAGTCCTAGTACCAGGCCCGGCAGCGTAGCGGTTGACGTCACACCTGCCGGCCCTTCCGTATTCGAACGACTGATTGGGCTGTTCAGGCATCGCAACGGTACCACGCTGCGCGAAGAGATTGCGGATGCTCTGGCCGAGACCGCGAGCGGAGCGGGTTCATTCTCCCCCGGCGAACGGGCGATGCTCAACAATATCCTGCGTCTGCGCGAAGTACGCGTCGAGGACGTCATGGTCCCGCGCGCTGACATCGAGGCTGTAGAGGTCACGACAACGCTTGGAGACCTTCTTGCGGTTTTCGAGCAGTCGGGCCATTCGCGCATGCCGGTCTACGCCGAAACGCTCGACGACCCACGCGGCATGGTCCACATCCGCGATGTGCTGGCTCATATAACCCGCAGCGCGCGCGGCAAGAAGCGCCGCACGACCCGCAAGCAACCGACCGGCGCGGAGCTTGATCTCGCACAGGTCGATCTGACGCGCACCATTGGCGATCTTGGGCTGATGCGGCCTGTCTTGTTCGTGCCGCCTTCAATGCTCGCCTCGGATTTGATGGGACGCATGCAGGCGGCGCGCACCCAGATGGCACTGGTGATCGACGAATATGGCGGCACGGACGGTCTCGCATCGCTCGAAGACATCGTCGAGATGGTCGTCGGCGACATCGAAGATGAGCATGACGACGAAGAGCCGATGGTCACCAAGGCCGGCGATGGTGTCTTCATCGTCGACGGCAAGGCGGAGATCGACGAAGTTGCGGCGATGATCGGCGAGGGGTTCGCCGCTGGCGAGCATGGCGAGTCCGTCGATACGATTGGCGGCATGATCTTCAACACGCTTGGCCGTGTGCCCGCGCGCGGAGAGGTTGTGCAGGCAATCCCAGGATTCGAATTCCATGTGCTCGATGCCGACCCACGACGGGTCAAGCGGGTGCGTATTGTGCAGGTCCTGAAAGGTGATCGGCGCAAGCGCGTCGCCCGTGCCGAGCAGGCCTGACCTTTTTGCTGGCCAACCGGCGTTGGAGTGAAGGCTGTGGCCTGATAAATCTTCTCTCGTGATTCGCGCGAATCGGAAGATTTCATGGAGCGCCTGGCGGGCCGGATAATTCTGCTTTGGGGATGGCGTCGTGCCTTTGTGGCGTTCCTTGCCGGCGCCTTTGCCGTCTTGGGCCAGGCGCCCTACGACTTCTTTGCCGCCTGTTTCGTTTCCTTTCCGATCCTTGTGCTGTTGCTCGACGGCGCTACTGGCGATGCATCGGCTGGACAAATCCGGCGGCTGCGCCCGCCTTTTGCTGTCGGTTGGTGGTTTGGCTTCGGCTATTTCCTTGCCGGTCTCTGGTGGATCGGAGCAGCTCTTCTCGTCGAAGCTGAAAGCTTTGCGTGGGCGCTTCCCTTTGCCTTTGTCGGCGTTCCGCTCGTGCTTGCCTGCTTTTATGGTTTCGCAACGGCTGTCGCCCGGTTGCTTTGGAGCAGCAATATCGGGCGCATCGCGGCTCTGGCATTCGGTTTCGCGCTCGCGGAATGGCTGCGCGGTTTTGTCTTCACTGGCTTTCCCTGGAACGCCGTTGGCTATGCGGCGATGCCGGTGCCGTTGCTTATGCAAAGCGTGTCCGTGGTCGGCATGAACGGCATGAATGCGCTGGCGGTGTTCGTTTTTGCGCTGCCGGCATTGCTTGCCAATCGTCAGAATCTTCGCCTTGGGATCGTCCTGTTCGCGGGCCTTGCCATTGCCGATGTGGGGTTTGGTTATTATCGGCTTACCAAACCTGCGCCAGATGCGGTTCAAAGCCTCGACGTCCGCATTGTTCAGCCTGCTGTCGATTTGAGCGAGAAGTGGGACAAGGCGGTACGCGACCGCATCTTCTCCTCGCTTCTGGAACAGTCGGCCAAGCCACCCCTGCCAGGGCACAGCAAACCCAGGTTGATCATCTGGCCGGAAACTGCCGTGCCATTTCTGTTCAACGAGAGGCCCGATGCGTTTTCAGCGCTGGCTGAAACGTTGGATGACGGCCAGATGCTGCTGGCAGGTATTGTGCGTGAAGAGGCGGCCGTGGCTGGCGCCTCCGATGATCGCTACTACAATTCGGTTGCGGCAATTAACGACCGTGGCGAGATCGTCGATGCGGTGGACAAGGTCCATCTGGTTCCGTTCGGAGAGTATATTCCATTCGCCGACCTGTTCGGCCGCATCGGTTTGGAGCAAATTGTTGCGGGCCCCATGAATTTTGCAGCAGGCAACGAGCGTCATGCCGTCGCGCTGCCTGGCGGCCTGATGGCGCTCCCCTTCATTTGCTACGAAGTCATTTTCTCCGACCTGGTAGCAGTTGACGCTACGTCATCTGAGCTTATTGTGAATGTAACCAATGACGCATGGTTCGGAAATACACCGGGCCCCTACCAGCATTTCAGGCAGGCTCAGGTGCGGGCGGTCGAGAACGGAATTCCTTTGTTAAGGGCGGCTAACACTGGAATTTCCGCGGTCGTGGATCAAAGGGGGAGAATTGTCGACGCTTTGGCGATCGGCGCGAAGGGGGAGATCGACGTTCAGCTACCGGTATACCGGTTGGAGGCGGTTTCGGTCGGTCAGCGGCGCGTTAACGGATTGCTGACGGTGCTGCTGTTTGCTGCCGCATCTCTTGTTGTGAACGTAAGACAAAGACTACGTGCGAATTGACAGCCCGTATATTAGAAATCCATATAGTAGCCGCCTGACAATTTTTGGTGCGCATTGGCAAGTTTCATTGGGGTCGCTTTGGCCGGACGCCTTCAGGCATAAAAACAGAACAATGCCGGAAAAATTCGGCGAGGAAAAAATGGTAGAAGAAAACAAAAAGAAACCAAACCCAATCGACATTCATGTAGGCGGCCGCATTCGGCTACGTCGAAATATGCTTGGAATGAGCCAGGAAAAACTAGGCGAAAACCTGGGAATTACGTTTCAGCAGATTCAGAAATATGAAAAGGGCACAAACCGTGTGGGCGCCAGCCGGTTGCAGGCGATCGCATCGATACTGGAGGTTCCGCCTGCCTTCTTTTTCGAAGATGCGCCTGGCCATGAACCTTCCGCGGGTCGAGGCTTTGCAGAAGATTCGTCGATGAATTCGGTGATGGAGTTCTGTTCCAGCACGGAAGGCCTGCAACTCAACCGTGCATTTGTGAAAATCACGGACACCAAGGTGCGTCGCCGAATCCTTGACCTGGTGAAATCGCTTTCCCAGGACGACTTCGATTAGGGAATCTCCTTGCAGGACTTTGCGCCATCAATGGTGTTATCCGTTGGTGGGCATATTGCTTGACGAGTCGTAGCGCACACCGCTAACAGGTGTCGCGCTTTTCGGCGCGCCTGATATTTTCGAGAGGGGACACCCCGTGAGCCGCGAGAATTACTTCTTCACCTCTGAATCGGTGTCAGAGGGCCATCCCGACAAAGTTTGCGACCGCATTTCCGATGAGATCGTCGACCTCGTCTATCGGGAAGCGAAAAAGACTGGAATGGACCCATGGAAAGTCCGCGTCGCCTGCGAGACGCTTGCAACGACCAATCGAGTCGTGATTGCCGGCGAAGTGCGCGTCCCTGACACGCTTTTGAAGAAGGATAAGTCCGGCAACATCGTCAAGGATGGTTCGGGTCACGCCGTCATCAACCCCGCCAAGTTCAAGTCGGTTGCCCGCAAGGCGATCCGCGAGATCGGGTATGAGCAGAGCGGCTTCCATTGGAAGACGGCGAAGATCGACGTCCTCCTGCACGGCCAGTCCCCGGATATCGGCCAAGGTGTTGACAACGCTTCTGACCGCCAGGGCGAAGAAGGAGCGGGCGATCAGGGCATCATGTTTGGTTATGCCTGCCGCGAGACGCCAGACCTTATGCCCGCGCCCATTTACTACAGCCACAAGATCCTCGAATTGCTGGCGTCCGCACGGCACGAAGGCAAGGGCGAAGTCGGTAAGCTCGGCCCGGATGCCAAGAGCCAGGTTACCGTTCGATATGCGGACGGCAAGGCAGCCGAAGCCACCCAGATCGTTCTTTCTACCCAGCATCTGGATGGAAGTTGGGATTCGCACAAGGTGCGCAAGGTCGTCGAGCCCTACATTCGTGAGGCGCTGGGCGACTTGAAGATCGCTGACAACTGCAATTGGTATATCAATCCAACCGGCAAGTTCGTGATCGGCGGGCCGGATGGCGACGCCGGCCTGACCGGGCGCAAGATCATCGTTGACACCTATGGTGGCGCTGCCCCGCACGGCGGAGGTGCTTTCTCGGGCAAGGACACCACCAAGGTTGATCGATCCGCTGCGTACGCGGCGCGCTATCTGGCTAAAAACGTGGTTGCGGCGAAGCTCGCGGATCGCTGCACAATCCAGCTTTCATACGCCATTGGCGTTGCCCAGCCGTTGTCGATCTACGTTGATCTGCACGGCACCGGCAAGGTTGACGAGGCTGTTTTGGAGAACGCGCTGCGCCAGGTCATGGACTTGTCGCCATCGGGCATTCGTCGGCACCTCGACCTCAACAAGCCGATCTACGCGAAGACGACGGCCTATGGTCATTTCGGCCGCAAGCCCGGCCGCGACGGATCTTTCTCTTGGGAAAAGACTGACCTCGCCAAAGCACTCAAGGAAGCCATCGCCGCTTGAAGGCGGTGGCGCGCCCCGTGACCGCTGAAGAACGACCCAAACGCGCCAGCGAGGCCTTTTTCGGCCGTCGTCGCGGCAAGACTATACGTCCGGCTCAATCGACAGCATTGGAGCGCGGGCTGGCTCGTTACGGGCTTGATCTGTCTAACCCGACGCCGGCCGATCTGCGCCAGCTCTTTCAGGCGCAGGTGGGCGCCGTGCGCCTGGAAATCGGCTTCGGTGGCGGTGAACACCTTCTACATGAGGCGATTTCTACGCCGGCGACCGGCTTCATCGGGGCCGAACCGTTCGTCAACGGCATGGCCAAGATGATGACGGCGCTGGAAAAAGAGCCGCTCGAAAACATCAGGTTGTTCGACGAGGATGCGACCCGGCTGTTGGACTGGCTGCCGGCAGAATCGCTTGACGGCATTGACCTGCTTTACCCGGACCCATGGCCGAAGAAGAAGCATTGGAAGCGGCGATTCGTCAGTAAGATCAATCTGGACCGCTTTGCGCGGGTTCTGCGGCCCGGTGCGCAATTCCGGTTCGCGTCCGACATTGACACCTATGTCAACTGGACGCTCCTGCACTGCCGTGCCCACGCTGCTTTCCAGTGGCAGGCCGGCCATGCAGGTGATTGGAATCGACCTTACCACGGCTGGCCCGGCACTCGATACGAGGCCAAGGCGATCCGCGAGCGAAGGTCCCCGGCCTATCTCACTTTCATTCGAAAGTGAGGCACCACACCGCCTAAGTTCCGGCAGGACGGCATCGCATCAATAGTAGCGGATCTTGTCGAAAACACGCGGATCAATGCCGAGGTCGGCAAGGTGCTGGGCGCGCGGCTTGCGACCGGCTTCGACTGCTCTCGACACGGCGACCGCGCTGCCGAACGTGATGAACAGGTCTCCGATTGCCGCCAATGCGTTGCGCTTGGTCATGATCTTGTCTCTTTCCGGCGCTCTGCGCGCCGTCCATGTTGCATTGCAATATAAATAGGACGCGGCGGCAAAACCGGAATACCAGTTTATACATATGCGCCCTGCGCTAGGCGCATCGCTGGCAAATTTTCCACCCAACCCGGAGCCTTGCGGTCTTCGGCCTTGAAACACTGCGGCGGATCGTTTATATCGCGATCAAATTCTTGGTCGGTATGACGAAGAGTGGGTCCACCCGGTCCCGCTCTTTTTTATTACCTGCCGGAGCAAATCGATAGGATCGAATGACAGTGACAGCAGGCGAGGCGAGTGGTGACGATCGTATCATCCGCGAAAGCGGAATTGATGCGCGCATTGCCATGATCATCCAGCCGGTTCTGCGTGGCATTGGCTTTCGGCTGGTTAGGGTTCGGCTGTCGGGCCAGAGCGGGCTGACGCTTCAGATCATGGCCGAGCGCGACGATGGCACCATGACGGTCGAGGACTGCGAGGAAGTCAGCCGCGCCATATCGCCGGCGCTGGACGTGGAAGACCCGATCGAAAAGGCGTATCATCTTGAAGTGTCGTCGCCCGGCATCGATCGTCCGCTGGTGCGCAAATCGGACTTCACCACTTGGCTGGGTCATTTGGTGAAGATGGAGACCTCCACTCTCGTCACCGACCGTAAGCGCTTCAAAGGTAAGATCGCCGAAGCTGACGAAGAGGGCATTTTGATCCAGCGTGATCAGGCTGCTTATGGCGAATCGCCGAGCGTGCGCGTGCCTTACGACGCCATTGCCGAAGCGCGCCTCATCCTGACGGACGACCTGATCCGCGACGCGCTTTCGAAGGACAATCGCGCGCGCAAGGAAGCCAGGAAGCGCCATGCCGAGCACGACGATGCGCCCGAAGGCGACGACGACAACGAACAGGAAGATTGATTGAGCTGCCGCGATGGATTGCGGCAAAGTTCAGGGAGAAAGACATGGTTGTAAGCGCCAACAGGCTTGAACTGCTGCAGATCGCTGATGCGGTCGCGCGTGAAAAGTCGATCGATAAGCAGATCGTCATCGATGCGATGGCCGACGCCATCCAGAAGGCTGCTCGCTCGCGCTATGGCCAGGAGACCAATATCCGCGCCGACATCAACCCGCAGACCGGCGAGATGAAGCTTCAGCGCCTGATGGAAGTGGTCGAGAAGGTCGAAGACTACGCGACCCAGATCGCACTGGTTTCGGCGCGCGAACGTAACCCCGACGCTCAGCTAGGCGACTTCATTGCAGAGCAGCTTCCGCCGATGGATTTCGGTCGCATCGCCGCGCAGTCGGCCAAGCAGGTCATCGTCCAGAAGGTGCGCGAAGCCGAGCGCGACCGTCAGTATGACGAATACAAGGACCGTATCGGCGAGATCGTTAACGGCACTGTCAAGCGCGTCGAATACGGCAATGTCATCGTGGATCTGGGCCGTGGCGAGGCGATCATTCGCCGCGACGAACTGATCCCGCGCGAGAATTACAAGTATGGCGATCGCGTGCGCGCCTATGTCTATGACGTCCGTCGCGAACAGCGCGGCCCGCAGATTTTCCTGTCGCGTACGCATCCGCAGTTCATGGCCAAGCTCTTCACGATGGAAGTGCCGGAAATCTATGACGGTATTATCGAGATCAAGTCTGTGGCGCGTGATCCGGGCTCCCGCGCCAAGATCGCTGTGATTTCCCGCGATAGCTCGATCGATCCGGTCGGCGCTTGCGTTGGTATGCGCGGCTCGCGCGTCCAGGCGGTTGTCGGCGAGTTGCAAGGCGAGAAAATCGATATCATTCCATGGTCGCCATCGGCCGCATCCTTCATCGTCAATGCGCTTCAGCCGGCAGAAGTTGCCAAGGTCGTGCTCGATGAGGATGCGGAGCGCATTGAGGTTGTGGTGCCGGACGATCAACTTTCGCTGGCCATCGGCCGTCGGGGCCAGAACGTGCGCCTTGCCTCGCAGTTGACCGGATGGGACATCGATATCCTGACCGAGCAAGAAGAGAGCGAGCGCCGCCAGAAGGAGTTCGTAGAACGCTCCAGTCTTTTCATGGAGGCGCTCGACGTCGACGAGATGGTTGGCCAGGTGCTGGCTTCCGAAGGCTTCACCAGCGTCGAGGAAGTGGCTTATGTCGACTCCGACGAAATTTCGTCCATCGACGGCTTCGACGAGGATACGGCCAGCGAAATCCAGACCCGCGCCCGCGAATATCTGGAAAAGATCGAGGCCGAGCAGGATGCCAAGCGCAAGCAACTCGGCGTGCTGGACGAGTTGCGTGAAATTTCCGGCATCACCACCGCTATGATGGTCACACTTGGCGAGGATGGCGTGAAGTCTATCGAGGATTTCGCCGGCTACGCCGCCGATGACCTGACGGGTTGGAAAGAGCGCAAGGACGGCGAGACCAAGGTCTATCCGGGTGTATTGGCAAGCCATGGTGTCACCCGCGCCGACGCAGAGCAGATGGTTTTGGCTGCGCGCCTCAAGGCTGGCTGGATTTCCGAGGAGGAAGCCCAGGCCGAGGCAGCCGATGCCGAAGCCGCCGGTGCGTGACGTGAGCCGGACCGGAGCAACCCTTGGCCGAGATGAACGATCGCACCTGCATCGTCACCAGAAAGACCGCCGACGCGGATGACCTGATCCGTTTCGTCGTCGGCCCGGACTCGGCCGTCGTTCCGGACATAAAGAGAAACCTGCCCGGCCGCGGTTGCTGGGTCACCGCCGACCGCCTACATATAGACAAGGCGGCGGCGAAGGGGTTGTTTTCGCGCGCCTTCAAAACAAAGGTTGCCGTGCCCGCTGAACTTGGCGGCATGGTTGAGGGCCTACTCGAAAAGTCGGCCTTGGGCATGCTCGGCCTCACCCGCAAAGCAGGCTCGATTGTTCTCGGTGCCACCAAGGTCGAGGCCGCCGTGCGCGACGGCACAGCCCTGTTCGTCATCCATGCTGTCGAGGCGTCCCCCGATGGTGTGCGCAAGATCAGCCAGGCTCGTCGTGCAACAGTCCATCTCGGTGGCCCTGCGATCAATGCCTACAAACTTTTCTCCGAGGCCGAATTGGGTTTGGCATTGGGGGGCACAAATGTGATACATGCTGCCGTTCTCGCGGGAGATGCGGGCAAGGCGGCTCAGAAGCGCATGGTTGCGCTCGACCGTTACCGGGGCGGTACCCCGGACGATCTGGCGATGCTTGCGGCCGTCGCTGGCGAAGATGACGCCGCAGAGGATATGGAATGAGCGATACGAAATCGGGTGACGACAAGACGTTGAGCGTGACACCGAAGAAGACCTTGACGCTGAAGCGGCCGGGCCTGGAGCAGGGCATGGTGCGCCAGAACTTCTCGCATGGCCGCAGCAAGTCGGTCGTTGTCGAGACCAAGAAGCGCAAGTTCAACATTCCCGGTGAAAAGCCGGAGCAGCCGCCGGCTTCCGTCTTTACGCCGAAGCCGACGCCGCCTGCTCCTGTTCCGACGCCCGCTCCGACCCCTGCGCCCACACCTGTGGTAGCCGAAGCGCCGAAAGCGCCCGCGCCGGTGCCGCCTGCAGAGCGCCTGGTTCTGAACGAACTGTCGCGTGGCGAGATGGAAGCGCGCCGCCGTGCGTTGGAGGGTTCCAAGGCCCGCGAGGCGGAGGACCGCCAGCGCGCGTCCGATGACGCCAAGCGCCGTGCCGAAGAAGAAGAGCGCCGTCGTCGCGAACGCGACGAGTCGGCTCGTCGTCAGGCCGAGGAAGAGGCCCGTCTGCTTACCGAAGCCGAGGCGCGCCGTAGGGCTGAGGAAGAGGCTCGCCGCCGCGCGCCGCAAACTGCCGACATGGCTACAGCCGACGACGACGTCAAGCCAAAGCGCCCGGCCGCTGCCGGTGCGCCGGTGCGCCGTCTGGTCACGCCAGAAGTTGCTCGCCCCGCCAAGCCTACGAAGGGTGAGGAAGATCGCCGGAGAGGCAAACTCACGCTGAATGCGGCGCTGTCGGACGAAGACGCGAGAGCGCGTTCGCTTTCGTCCATGCGTCGCCGTCAGGAGAAGTTCAAGCGCGCGATGCACAACGAGCCGCGCGAAAAGGTGATGCGTGAAGTGATCCTGCCTGAAACCATTACGATCCAGGAATTGGCACAACGCATGTCCGAACGGGCAGTCGACGTGGTCAAGTTCTTCATGAAGCAGGGTCAGATCATGAAGCCGGGCGACGTCATTGACGCCGACACGGCCGAATTGGTTGCGACCGAATTTGGTCACACCGTGCGCCGCGTCGCGGAATCCGACATTGAAGAAGGCCTTTTCAACATCGCCGACAATGCCGAGGATCTGGTCTCGCGCCCGCCTGTGGTGACGATCATGGGTCACGTCGACCACGGCAAGACCTCGCTGCTTGATGCAATCCGGCAGGCCAACGTTCAGTCAGGTGAAGCCGGCGGCATCACGCAGCACATTGGTGCCTATCAGGTGGAGAAGAACGGTCAGAAGATCACCTTCATCGACACCCCCGGCCACGCGGCCTTTACGGCAATGCGTGCACGTGGTGCGCAGGCTACCGACATTGCCATCCTGGTCGTTGCAGCAGACGACAGCGTCATGCCTCAGACGATTGAATCGATCAGCCACGCAAAGGCGGCTGGTGTTCCGATCATCGTGGCGATCAACAAGGTCGACAAGCACGAAGCCGATCCGCAGAAGGTACGCACCCAGCTTCTCCAGCATGAGGTGTTCGTCGAATCGATGGGCGGTGAAGTGCTCGACGTCGAAGTGTCTGCCAAGACCGGCAAGGGCATCGACAAGTTGCTCGAGGCGATCCTGCTGCAGGCCGAAATCCTCGACCTCAAGGCGAATCCTGATCGTACCTCCGAGGGCGTTGTCATCGAGGCGCAACTCGACAAGGGCCGTGGCCCCGTGGCAACCGTCCTGGTGCAGACCGGTACGCTCATGCCGGGTGACATCATTGTGGCCGGCAACGAATGGGGCCGCGTCCGCGCGCTGGTCAACGACCGTGGCGACCATGTCATGGAGGCACCGCCGGCCATGCCCGTGGAAGTGCTGGGCCTTCAGGGCACGCCGCACGCCGGTGACCGTTTCGCTGTCGTCAACAACGAAGCCCGGGCTCGCGAGATCACCGAGTATCGTCAGCGCAAGGCGCGCGACAAGGCTGTGGCCAAGCATGCCGGCCAGCGCGGTTCGCTCGAACAGATGATGTCGCAACTGCAGACAAGCGGCTTGAAGGAATTCCCGCTGGTCATCAAGGGCGACGTGCAGGGTTCGATCGAGGCTATCGATGCAGCGCTGGACAAGCTCGGCACCGACGAAGTGCGCGCCCGCATCGTGCATTCGGGCGCAGGCGCAATCACCGAGAGCGACGTCACGTTGGCGCAGACTTCCGGCGCCGTGATCCTCGGCTTCAACGTGCGCGCCAATGCGCAGGCGAGGGCGGCGGCAGAAGCTGCCGGCATCGAAATCCGCTACTACAACATCATCTACAGCCTTGTGGATGACATCAAGGATGCGATGTCGGGCCTGTTGTCGCCGGAGCGCCGCGAGACGTTCATCGGCAATGCGGAAATTCTCGAGGTGTTCAACATCACCAAGGTCGGCAAGATCGCCGGCTGCCGTGTCACCGAAGGCAAGGTCGAGCGTGGTGCGGGCGTTCGCCTGATCCGCGACGATGTCGTCATTCACGAAGGCACGTTGAAGACGTTGAAGCGCTTCAAGGACGAAGTCTCGGAAGTCCCGGTCGGCCAGGAATGCGGCATGGCGTTCCAGAACTACGAGAACATCCAGGCCGGCGATGTCATCGAGTGCTTCCGCGTCGAGATGGTGGCGCGCAGGCTCTAGTCTGCCGGCAGGACCAAGGTTTGAACGAATGGCGGCCTTTGGCCGCCGTTCGTCTACATGAGGCGAGGTGCGGTCCAACCCCGGCTTCGCGTTTTCAGGATTGAAGAAATGTCCCATTCCAGCAAGTCCGGCCCATCGCAGCGCATGCTGCGCGTCGGCGAACAGGTGCGCCACGCGCTCGCCGAAATGCTCCAGCGCGGTGAAATCCGCGACGACCTGATCGAGACGACGGTCGTTTCGGTCTCGGAAGTGCGCATGTCGCCTGATCTCAAGATCGCGACTGCCTTTGTCGCGCCGCTTGGCGCCAAGGACGACGACGCGGTCGTCGCGGCGCTGAACCGCAATGCCCGTTTCATTCGCGGGCGCATGTCGCCGGCGCTGAGGCAGATGAAATACATGCCTGAGTTCCGCTTCCGGCTCGATACGAGTTACGACAATTTCCAGAAGATCAATGAGCTTCTCCATTCACCGGAAGTGGCGCGCGATCTGGGTCACGACGACGAGGGTGAGAAATAGTGGGGCGTCGAGGCAAGAAGAAAGGCCGGCCCGTTTCCGGTTGGGTGGTGCTGGACAAGCCTGTCGGCATGGGTTCGACGGATGCCGTTTCCAAGGTGAAGTGGCTGTTCCAGGCCGAAAAGGCCGGTCATGCCGGCACGCTCGATCCGCTCGCTTCCGGCATGTTGCCCATCGCGCTCGGCGAAGCGACCAAGACCGTCCCCTACGTGCAGGATGGGGCGAAGATTTATCGCTTCACCGTTGCCTGGGGCGACGAGCGCTCGACGGACGATCTTGAGGGTCCGGTCACCAAGAGTTCGGACAAGCGACCGGCGGAAGCCGAGGTTCGCGCGCTGCTGCCGAAATACACCGGCGTCATCATGCAGACGCCACCGCAGTTTTCGGCCATCAAGATCGCCGGCGAGCGGGCTTACGATCTCGCACGTGAAGGCGAGACGGTGGACATCCCGCCGCGTGAGATCGAAATCGGCCGTCTCGACATCGTCGAGCACAAGGATGGCGGCACGCTGTTTGAGATCGAATGCGGCAAGGGCACCTATGTGCGTTCGCTGGCCCGCGACATGGGGCGCGATCTCGGCTGTTTCGGCCATATCGCCGATCTGCGCCGCATGGAGGTCGATCCTTTCACGGCAGACGATTTCGTCACCATTGCCGAACTTGAGGCCGCCCGCTTCGGCGACCAGCCTCAGGCAGGGGAAGAGGCGGCCGAGGCCCCGCTGGATTTTTCCGCCATCGACGCGCTTCTGGTCGACACGGTTGCGGCGCTGGATTGCCTGCCGCAAGTGGCGATCAGCGACGATGCAGCGACCAAGATCAGGCTCGGCAATCCGGTCGTCATCCGTGGCCGCGATGCGCCGGTGGAGGCCGAGGAAGCGTGCGCGACCGCACGCGGAAGGCTTGTTGCCATCGGCGCCATCGAGCAGGGGATGTTCAAGCCGAAGCGGGTTTTTGCCGGGTAAGCCGGGTTGCGCGCGCCAAGGGTCGGTCTCGCCATGACGAAGACGGAAACCACTGTGAAGAAAGCCCGCTCCCGGCGCAGACGCTCGCCGGTCGGTGCTTCGCCTGGAACATTGATCGCCGATCCGGCAGCGCAACGGTCGGAATTGACTCTGACCCTGATCGCGCCGGACAAGCACAAGACGATCCCCAACGCCAGCATTGACGACCTGTTGAAGCACTGCGACCGGTGGCCCATGGTCTGGCTCGATTGCAGCGGCCTCGCCAATATCGAGCTCATCGAGGAAATCGGACGTATTTTCGGCCTGCATCCGTTGGCGCTTGAGGATGTCGTCAACACCGGCCAACGGCCGAAGGTGGACTTCTTCGAGGACCATGCCTTCGTTGCGGTCAGCATGATCGACGACGCCGCCTCGCATCGCTACGAACAGATTTCGGTGTTCTTCGGCGAGAAGTTCGTCATCACCTTCCAGGAACGTGCCGGCGACCCGTTCGACCCGGTGCGCAAGCGCATTGCGGCGCCCTTGCCGAACCGGCTGCGCCAGCGCAGCGCCGATTACCTTGCCTATGCGCTGATCGATGCCGTTGTGGACAGCTACTTCGCTCCGGTCGAGGCGGCCAGCGATGTCGTCGAGCACATCGAAGACGCCATGCTGAAATCGCCGCAGAAGCAGCAGATGCAGTCGCTGCACGCGTTGCGGCGCAACACCAATGGGCTGAAGAGCGTGCTGTGGCCGCTGCGCGATGCGCTGGCGACGCTGATCCGCAACGACGTGCCTTATGTGAAGGCCGAGACCAAGGTGTTTTTGAACGACACGCTCGATCATTGCATCCGCCTGATCGAGCTGGTCGAGACGCAGCGCGACGCGATGACCGGCCTGATTGAAATGCATTTGTCGCTCAGCCAGGCTCGCACCAACGATGTCATCAGCCTGTTGACGATCGTCTCGGCGATTTTCATTCCGTTGACCTTTCTGGTTGGCGTCTGGGGCATGAACTTCGACCCTGACACCTCGCCTTGGAACATGCCCGAACTGCGCGCCTATTATGGTTATCCGGCAGCACTTCTGTTCATGGTGACGGTCGCCGTCAGCCTGTTCGTCTACTTCAAATGGAAGAAGTGGCTGTAGGCCGAGGGCCTTCTGCATCGTTGTCTCACTGCCGGTTTGTCACGGAATGGATCCCGGACAGCATCGCCATCGCTTTGCTCGGCTCGCTTCCGGGATGACGCGGGCATTTTGCGCTTCGTCATCCCAGGGTCTGCGCAACGGCCTTCGGCCTGCTCCGCCCTAGGATGACGAAGAGATGGGTGTGCTTGTTCATCACCACGCCCGCTTTCGCGTCTGGCCATTGTCAAAGAACTGACCTTTGCTTGTGAAGCGCAGGTCGGGAGGACGGGCGGCCGTTCGGTCGCTCGTTTAGATAAAGTATGCGGCCTCGCGGCCGCCCGTCCGGTGTCTGTCATCCAGTCGACCGGTCCCAAGATCGTCCGATGGGTCTCACCCTGTCGCGACGATCAGGCGAAATGCGCCTCCTGCCGCCACGGGTTCTCTTTCCTTTGTCATGGAAAGCCCGCCGCAGGACGCCGGCCTGTCGGATGCCCTCGGGTCCATTGGCGCCGAACCAATGGGGGGAGGTCACCGCCGCCCTAACCGTTGCCCGGTGCGCAGCCGGTTCCCGCAAGAGCGATGGGGCTGAGTATGGCAGTGGCAGAGTGGGTGGGGATAAACGAGGGTGAGATTTTTGCGCGAGGTGAGCGGGAACAAGGGGTTGGCATGAGGTGTGGATAGGGAAGTGGGTGGTTTGATCCACGTCTGGCGACGTCAGTGCTGCCCCTCACCCTTACCCTCTCCCCGTAAACGGGGAGAGGAAGACGCCAGCGTTTGCGCTAGTCATCCCTCATCTGGCCGAACCGAGCGATGCGAAGGTGAGATTGGATGAGAGGTAACGAAGCGGGGCGACATTGGCCTTCCAGCCCGCAAGGCCGCCATGCGAAATGGCGCTGGCTTTTTGCCGGCAATTGCACTATATGCGCCGCAGCATCGCGCCGGAAAGCGCGGTCATGAGTGGCCTTTGCTGGACGACATCCCGGCTCTAGGCGTCCCGTTTCCTCAAACATACAAAGGAAAAGCACGATGTCGATCACTGCCGAACGCAAGCAAGAATTGATGGCCGAGTTTGCCACTGCCAAGGGTGACACTGGTTCCCCGGAAGTGCAGGTCGCCATCCTCTCCGAGCGTATCAAGAACCTTACCGAGCACTTCAAGGGCCACAAGAAGGACAACCACTCCCGTCGTGGCCTGCTCGCACTCGTCTCCCAGCGCCGCAGCCTGCTTGATTATCTCAAGCGCAAGGATGATGCGCGCTATCAGACGCTGATCGAGAAACTCGAACTGCGTCGCTGACGAAACTATCGGCGGGATCTCGAAAGAGAGCCCGCCGCTTGCATATTCGGGCCTGTGTAAAAGGTAATAGGCCCAACCGGTTTCGACGCAGGAAAGGGCCACGTCGAAGCCGCCCATGGACGGTCATGGGGCAGGATTGCAGGTTGCTTGCCCCGGCTTTGCGCCGGATTTCACAAGCTCCCCGTTGTCTTGCCCGTGGCTGCCCGAAAGAAGCCAGGAAAGCTAAAGTCGCGCATGAGAAGTCTGCGCGGCCTTTCCGCATATGAAGGACAAGACATGTTCAACCACCACAAAGTCGAAATCGAATGGGGCGGCCGTCCGCTCATCCTGGAAACCGGCAAGATTGCCCGCCAGGCTGATGGAGCGGTTCTCGCCACCTACGGCGAAACCATGGTTCTGGCCACCGTTGTCTCGGCCAAGGAGCCGAAGCCGGGCTTCGATTTCTTCCCGCTGACCGTCAACTACCAGGAAAAGACGTACGCGGCCGGCAAGATCCCCGGCGGCTACTTCAAGCGCGAAGGCCGTCCGAGCGAAAAGGAAACTCTGGTTTCGCGCCTGATCGACCGTCCGATCCGTCCGCTTTTCGCCGATGGCTACAAGAACGACACGCAGGTTGTCGTCACCGTCGTGCAGCACGATCTTGAAAACGATCCGGACATCCTGTCGATCGTCGCCACCTCCGCCGCCCTGACCTTGTCGGGCGTTCCGTTCATGGGCCCGATCGGCGGCGCCCGCGTCGGCTACATCAATGGCGAATATGTGCTGAACCCGCACCTCGACGAGATGCCGGAATCCAAGCTCGACCTGGTTGTCGCCGGTACTGCCGACGCCGTGCTGATGGTCGAATCGGAAGCCAAGGAACTCGACGAAAAGACGATGCTCGACGCGGTCATGTTCGGCCACCGCTCGTTCCAGCCGGTCATCGAGGCAATCATCAAGCTGGCCGAAGTGGCAGCCAAGGACCCGCGCGACTTCACCTCGCCGGATTATTCCGCGCTTGAGGCAGAGATGCTGAAGATCGGCGAAGCCGAGCTGCGCGAAGCTTACAAGATCACCGACAAGCAGTCGCGTTATGCCGCTGTCGACGCGGTGAAGTCCAAGGTCAAGGCGGCGTTCACGCCGGCCGAAGGCGAAGACGCCAAGTATTCTTCCGAGCAGGTTGCGGCCGTGTTCAAGGAATTGCAGGCCAAGATCGTTCGCTGGAACATTCTCGACACCGGCTCGCGCATCGATGGCCGCGACCTCAAGACGGTCCGCAAGATCGTTTCCGATGTTGGCGTGCTGCCGCGCACCCACGGTTCGGCGCTGTTCACCCGCGGCGAGACGCAGGCGCTGGTTGTCGCAACGCTGGGCACCGGCGAAGACGAGCAGTATGTCGACTCGCTGACCGGCATGTACAAGGAGAAGTTCCTTCTCCACTACAACTTCCCTCCCTACTCGGTTGGCGAGACCGGCCGCATGGGTTCGCCGGGCCGCCGCGAAATCGGCCACGGCAAGCTGGCCTGGCGCGCCATTCGCCCGATGCTGCCGAGCGTCGAGCAGTTCCCCTACACGCTGCGCGTTGTCTCGGAGATCACCGAGTCCAACGGCTCGTCCTCAATGGCAACCGTCTGCGGCACCTCGCTGGCGCTGATGGATGCGGGCGTGCCGCTGGCAAAGCCCGTTGCTGGTATCGCCATGGGCCTGATCAAGGAAGGCGAGCGCTTCGCCGTTCTCTCCGACATCCTGGGTGACGAGGATCACCTCGGCGACATGGACTTCAAGGTGGCCGGCACCACCGGCGGCATCACCTCGCTGCAGATGGACATCAAGATCGAGGGCATCACCGAAGAGATCATGAAGGTGGCGCTCGAGCAGGCCAAGGGTGGACGCGAGCACATTCTGGGCGAGATGGCCAAGGCGCTTTCCGGCGCCCGCGCCGAGCTCGGCGAGTTTGCGCCGCGCATCGAGGTCATGCACATCCCGACCGACAAGATCCGCGACGTGATCGGTTCCGGCGGCAAGGTCATCCGCGAGATCGTGGAAAAGACCGGCGCCAAGATCAACATCGAGGACGACGGCACCGTTAAGATCGCGTCTTCGAACGCCAAGGAAATCGAGGCGGCCAAGAAGTGGATCCACACCATCGTGGCCGAGCCGGAAGTGGGCGAGATCTACGAAGGCACGGTCGTCAAGACCGCCGACTTCGGCGCATTCGTCAACTTCTTCGGTCCGCGCGACGGCCTGGTTCACATCTCGCAGCTTGCCAGCGAGCGCGTCCAGAAGACCACCGACGTGGTCAAGGAAGGCGACAAGGTCTGGGTCAAGCTGATGGGCTTCGACGAGCGCGGCAAGGTTCGCCTGTCCATGAAGGTTGTCGACCAGGCGACCGGCAAGGAAATCGTTCGCGAGAAGAAGGCCGACGGCGAAGAAGACGCCGCCTGATAGGCTTGGAATGAATGACAAAGCGGGCGCGCCGGAAGGTTGCGCCCGTTTTCTTTTGGGCACCTGCTCAATGGTTCGGGTAAGGTTTCTGCATGGCATCTGAAGCGCTGAAGACGCTGTTTTATCCGTTTGAGACGGATGCGCTGGCACCGCCTGCGAGGGACGCCCGCGTGCTATTTCTGGGTGCCGAGCCGGGGTTCCAGCTGCCGGCAGGGTTCGAGCCGGAGCTCCGCTGCGTGCAGGGATTTCGCCCGTATTTTCGGGCGCTCGAAACGGCGGGGCAAAAGATTACGCCTCGTGCGGAGGGAGTTGGTTATGCGGCGGCGCTGGTGCTTGCCGGGCGGCATCGCGGCCAGAACGAACTGTGGATCGCGGAAGCTCTGGAAAGGGTTGCGCCGGGCGGCTTGATCGTCGTCGCCGGCTCCAAGGACGACGGCATCGCCTCGCTGCGCAAGCGCATTGGGGCGCTGGTGGAGCTGGAAGATGCGCTGCCGAAATATCATGGGCTGGCGTTCTGGTTTAGCTGCCCGGCCGAAAAAGACGCAGCGCAGAAGTTGCGGGCGGCCAATGCGCCGGTGCTGGTCGATGGCCGCTTTCACACCGCGCCCGGCATGTTTTCGCATGAGAAGATCGATGCAGGCTCAAGGCTGCTGGTCGACAACCTGCCTGCGGATGTGTCAGGGCGCGTTGCCGATTTCTGCGCCGGCTGGGGCTATGTTGCCGCCGAGGTCGCGGCGCGGTCGAAGGGCCTGAAGGCGCTTGACCTTTACGAAGCGGATTTCGAGGCGATCGAGGCGGCGAAGCAGAATGTGCGCGCCGAGTGCGAGGTGCGCTTCTTCTGGCAGGACCTGATCGCCGAGCCGGTCGAGGGGCGCTACGACTGGATCGTTATGAACCCGCCATTCCATCAGGGCAGGGCGGCGGAGCCGGATATCGGCGTTGCGCTGATCAAGGCTGCGGCGAAGGCGCTGAAATCCGGCGGAAGGCTGGCGCTGGTGGCGAACCGGCAATTGCCCTATGAGGCGACGCTTGCCGCCTCCTTCTCGACCGCAGGCGAACTTGCCCGCGACAACCGCTTCAAGGTGTTGCTGGCGCGGAGGTAGGCGGCCGGATTATTCCTTGCCGTTATCCATGCGCTTCAACTCTTCCAGCGTCGGCATCGAGACGATGTGATAGCCGGAATCCACATAGTGGATTTCGCCGGTGACGCCGGACGACAGGTCGGACAACAGGTAGAGCGCCGAGTTGCCGACCTCGTCGAGCGAGATGTTGCGACGCAGCGGCGAATTGCGCTGCTGGTAGCTGAACATGTGGCGCGCATCCGAGATGCCGGCGCCGGCAAGCGTGCGCACCGGTCCGGCGGAAATGCCGTTCACGCGGATGCCGCGCGGGCCGTAATCGTTGGCGAGATAGCGCACGCTGGCTTCGAGGCCTGCCTTGGCGACGCCCATGACGTTGTAGTTCGGCATGACGCGCACCGAGCCGGCATAGGTCAGCGTGATCATCGAGCCGCCTTCGCCCATGAGGCGGGCGGCGTTGCGGGCGATTTCGGTGAAGGAATAGCAGGAGATGACCATCGTGCGGATGAAGTTGTCGCGCGTGGTGTCGGCGTAGGCGCCCTTCAGCTCGTTCTTGTCGGAAAAGCCGATGGCGTGGACAACGAAGTCGAGCCCGCCCCATGCCTTTTCAAGCTCGTCGAAAGTGGCCGTGACCGAGGCGCTGTCTTCGACATCACACGGTACGACGAGCTTTGCGCCCAGCTGGTCGGCTAGCGGCTTGACACGGCGGCCGAAGGCTTCGCCCTGATAGGTGAAGGCGAGGTCCGCGCCTTGCTCGGCAAGCTTCTGGGCGATGCCCCATGCGATAGAATGGTCATTGGCCACCCCCATGACAAGCCCGCGCTTGCCTTTCATCAATCCGTTCATGGCTGTGACCTCTATGCCGAATAGCGCTGGAAAACCAACGTGGCGTTGGTGCCGCCGAAGCCGAACGAGTTCGACAGCACTGTATCTATCTTGGCGTTGTCGATGCGCTTGCGCACGATCGGCATGCCTTCGAATTCCGGATCGAGTTCCTCGATATGGGCGCTTTCGCCGATGAAGCCGCCCTGCATCATCAGGATCGAATAGATCGATTCCTGCACGCCGGCGGCACCGAGCGAATGGCCGGTGAGGGACTTGGTGGAGGTGATGTTGGGCATCTTGTCGCCGAACACTTCGCGGATCGCACCCATTTCCTTGGAATCGCCGACAGGCGTGGAGGTGCCGTGGGTGTTGATATAGTCGACCGAGCCTGAAACGGTGGACAGGGCCTGGCGCATGCAGCGGATCGCGCCTTCGCCTGATGGGGCCACCATGTCGTAGCCGTCGGATGTCGCGCCGTAGCCGACGACTTCGGCGTAGATCTTCGCGCCGCGCGCCTTGGCATGCTCCAGTTCTTCCAGGACCAGCACGCCCGCGCCGCCGGCGATGACGAAACCGTCGCGGTTGACGTCATAGGCGCGCGAGGCGCTGGAGGCCTTGTCGTTGTACTTGGACGACATTGCGCCCATGGCATCGAACAGGTCCGACATTGTCCAGTCGAGATCCTCATGGCCGCCTGCGAACACCATGTCCTGCTTGCCCCACTGGATCAGTTCGTAGGCGTTACCGATGCAGTGCGCCGAGGTCGAGCAGGCAGAGGAAATCGAGTAGTTGACGCCGTGGATCTTGAACCAGGTGGCGAGCGTTGCCGAAGCGGTGGAGGACATCGCCTTCGGCACGGCAAACGGGCCGATGCGCTTGGGGCTGTTGTTCTTCAGCGTGATTTCTGCGGCTTCCACGATGGTGCGGGTGGAAGGGCCGCCCGAGCCCATGATGATGCCGGTGCGCTCATTGGTGATGTCGCCTTCGCCGAGACCGGCATCGACGATTGCCTGATCCATGGCGACGTGGTTCCACGCAGCACCCTGCGACAGGAAGCGCAGCGCGCGGCGGTCGATCAATGGTGTGGGGTCGAGAGTCGGCGCGCCCCAGACCTGGCATCGAAACCCATGTTCGGCAAAGGAGTCCGAGAAGCTGATGCCGGATTTCGCGTCATGCAGCGAAGCCTGGACTTCATTGGCATTGTTGCCGATCGACGACACGATACCGAGACCCGTTACGACGACTCGTCTCATGGGCGGTTCCTTCCAGTTTGTCCGGCGCCGGTCAGGCGGCCGATCCCTGCTTCGACAGGCCGACCTTCAGGTCGGTCGCCTTGTAGATAGGTTCGCCATCGGCCTTGAGCCAGCCATCGGCAATGCCGAGTACGAGCCGGCCTCGCATGACGCGCTTGAAATCGATACCGTATTCGACCTTCTTGACCGAAGGCGTGACCATGCCCTTGAACTTCACTTCGCCGGTGGAGAGCGCCATGCCCTTGCCTTCCTCGCCGAGCCAGCCGAGGAAAAAGCCGGTCAACTGCCACATGGCATCAAGGCCAAGGCAGCCGGGCATGATCGGATTGCCGATGAAATGGCAGGGGAAGAACCAGAGGTCCGGCTTGATGTCGAACTCGGCGCGGATGAAGCCCTTGTCGAACTCGCCGCCGGTCTCGCTGATTTCGGTGATGCGGTCGAACATCAGCATCGGCGGCGCTGGCAATTGCGCATTTCCCGGACCGAACAGCTCGCCGCGTGCGCAGGCGAGCAATTCCTCGTAGCCGTAACTGGATTTCGCTGCCGCCATCAACACATCCCCGTTCAAGTCGGGCGGTCGGGCCACCCTTTTGTTGTTGTGTAGTAGCACAGTCCGTTTCAGCCCGGAAACCTGCACTGATCTAGCGATGTGGCTCTAACGCGCTGTTTTAGCCGGGTCAATGCGCGCTATTGATCGCTTTCAGGCGACAGAATATATCTCCTCTGATAGCTTGGTTTGCGTTGGTGTCCATTTTTCGCCCATAAGGGCGTGTTTGGGTCGTTGAAACGGAATGTTGCGAACGGATGAACTCGGTGGGGCAAAGCGAAAGGCACGCTGTGGATAAGCGGGTTCGAGATGCCGGTCTGAGGCCGACTCGCCAGCGCGTTGCACTGGCCGACCTGCTGTTTGCCAAGGGCGACCGCCATTTGTCGGCTGAGGAACTGCACGAGGAAGCGCTGGCGGCGGGTGTGCCGGTATCGCTCGCAACCGTCTACAATGCGCTTCACCAGTTTACAGAAGCCGGGATGTTGCGCATCCTGGCCGTCGAAGGGTCAAAGACCTATTTCGACACCAACACCTCGGATCACCACCATTTCTATGTCGAAGGCGAAAACCGCATTTTCGACATCGAGAGCGGACCGGTGAGCGTGGTCAACCTGCCGGAACCGCCGGACGGCATGGAAATCGCCAACGTCGATGTCGTCGTCAGGCTGCGCCCCAAGAAATAACAAGCGAAGCTAGCCGCCAAATGGCAACGGCGCTGCTCAGGATTGAGGGTACCGCGCTGTTTGTTGCGGCGCTGGCCGGCTATTGGCTTTCCGGCGCAAGCTGGTGGCTGTTCGCATTGCTCATCCTTGCCCCCGATTTGTCGATGCTGGGATACCTGAGGGGACCGCGCGTCGGCGCCTACGCCTACAACTGCTTCCACATCACTTTGTGGCCGCTGGTGCTTCTGGTCGGCGGCCATCTCGCTGGCAGCACGCTTTGCGTCAGTATCGGGCTGATCTGGCTTGCCCATATCGGCATCGATCGGGCGCTGGGTTACGGATTGAAGCTGCCGACGGATTTTCGCGACACGCATCTGGGCCGAATCGGTCGAGGCTGAAATCGCGACGGATACGCTTGCGCTAAAGCATGTCGCGATCTTTCAGATTCGCCCTACACGCATTGGCTCTTTGATTTTATGCATGTCTTTGTCCCGAAACCGGTTCCCACCTTCGGGAGACATGCATCAGCTCAGTCTTTCACTTTTTCGCCGGGATAGGCGCCCCAGACCTGCGACTGGCTGATCCAGCCGGTCTGGCCGCCAAGGGTCATCTCGCACCACTGGCCGTCGCAGGATTTGATCGAGCCGATCACGCCGGGCTCGACCATTGCCACGACGCCGGCATCTTCGCGGGGTGCGTCGTGGACGTTGATCTGCGTGCCCTTGCCGCGCTGCCATGGCGCGACGATTGCCGTGCGCTTGCCCGACAGCAAGGACTGGTTGATCCAGCCTTCCGAACCTTCGGCATCGCGCACGCGCCGCCAGGTATCGTATTCCTGGATGATTTCCATCGGCAGGCCGGATTTGGTGTACATCCAGTCTACCGAATAGTTGACGCCGGGGCCGACGCGGGAATTGACGCGCGCCGACTTCAGGCTGACGAATCGGGGCAATGGCAAGCCGCTTGGTCCCAACCGCACATTCTGTGCGTTCGTCGCCGCCGACTGTGCAGACGCTGGCAGGGCGGCAAAACTGCTCCCCACGATCAATGCACTCAAGGCCAGGCGAAGCGACACGAGACCAGACACTTTCGTTCCCTTGCAATGGGTGAGGGTTCGTAACCCTGCTGCCCCTTTTTCTTTGTCTTCCACGGCACCACTTGATACATGAGGCAATCGGGCCGCGACCGGTTTGCAGTTTCGCCCGTCTTGGTTAAAGAGGTCTCAACGTATCCGGGATCGAGGGAAATATGGCCGGCAAGAAGAAGCCTCTCGTCGTCATCACGCGTAAGCTGCCCGACCCGGTGGAAACGCGCATGCGCGAGCTTTTCGACGCGCGCCTCAATGTCGAGGACAGGCCGATGACGCAGCCCGAGCTTGTGGCTGCGGTCAAGGAAGCCGATGTGCTGGTGCCGACGGTGACCGACACGATCGACGCGGCCGTGATCGCGCAGGCGGGCGAGAACCTCAAGCTCATCGCGAATTTCGGCAATGGCGTCGAGAAGATCGACGTTGCTGCCGCGACCGCCAGGGGGATAACCGTCACCAATACGCCGGGCGTGCTGACTGAAGACACCGCCGACATGACCATGGCGCTCATCCTCGCCGTGCCGAGGCGGCTGACCGAAGGCGCCAACATCTTGCCGGACGGCAAGAAATGGGCCGGCTGGTCGCCGACCTGGATGCTGGGCCGCCGCATATGGGGAAAACGGCTGGGCATTGTCGGGATGGGACGCATCGGCACCGCGGTTGCGCGGCGCGCCAAGGCCTTCGGCCTTTCGATCCACTATCACAACCGCCACCGCGTTTTGCAGGCGGTGGAGGACGAGCTGGAGGCGACCTACTGGGAAAGCCTCGACCAGATGCTGGCCCGCATGGACATCATCTCGGTCAACTGCCCCTCGACGCCGGCGACCTTCCATCTTCTGTCGGCCAGGCGGCTGGCGCTGATGCAGCCCAACGCCTATCTGGTCAACACCGCGCGCGGCGACCTGATCGACGAGGAATCGCTGGTGAAGCTGATCGATGGCGGCAAGATCGCCGGTGCGGGCCTCGACGTTTACGAAAACGAGCCGGCGCTCAATCCGAAGCTGCTCAAGCTCTCGGCCAAGGGCAAGGTGGTGCTGTTGCCGCATATGGGCTCGGCCACGCTGGAAGGCCGCATCGACATGGGCGAGAAGGTGATCATCAACATCCGCACCTTCTGCGACGGCCACCGTCCGCCGGACCGCGTGCTGCCCCTGCGGACGTAGACCCTTTCGGGCTATTAAACGACGCTGATTTCACCGTTGGCCGCGACCTGAACGTCGCGGCCTTCGTATTTTTCGAAGGCGCTGCGGTCGAGCCGGATTGCGATAGGGCCTTGCCACGCCATTTCGCGCGCCACGATGAGGCCGAGCAACAGGATGGCGTCCGGTTCGTGCAGGACGAGCGCGGCAGGCGCGTGGCCGTTGTGGACCAGTTCCAGAAGCACGGCGGAAGCCGATGACGAGCCGATGGTTCCGGGCAGGAACAGGACGCGGCCGGCGATGCACTGGCCGTGCTGAGGATGGCGCACGTCGGCGATACGGCCTGACTTCGGATCGACGCCGCCCCAGAAGCTGATCGGCGCCGTGAGGATCAGCGCTTCGCCTTCGCCGCCTCGGCCTTTGACAAGGATGTCGGCCTGTTGGCTCATGCCGCGACGTCCTTGAAGACCGGCTTGCCGGCGACGGCGCTTTCCACGCAATCGGCCAGCGAGCCGTAGAGCACCGCATAGCCGGTGTTGCCGGGCGCATAATGGGCGAACTTGCCGGAATTGGTCATGAGGACGCCGTTGGGCAGTTCGGTGAGGATCGGCGTGACCACGACGCAGGTGTCGGCCACGACGACGACCCCGCAAGCCTCGAGCGCCTTTCTGCGAGCCGTCTTGTCGAGTTCGCTAACGACATGACGCCCGGTGCAGGCGTGGATCGGAACGGCGAGACGCCGCCCGGCAATCAGCCTTTCCAGCCGCTCGAACTCGCCCAGCGACAGATGCGGACTGCCGATGGCAACCGCGTCTATTGCATCGGCGTGCTTGGCGGTGGAAAGCCCGCGCTGCGCGGCGGCGACCATCTGCGGAGTTACTGTGATCGTCTGTTCGGGTGCGAGGTGGCCGAGGGCTGTCTGCACGTCCGGCGCTTCGGGCGTAACGCCGGCAATGTGGAACAGGCCGACCGCACCGGAGGAGGCTGCTGCCGCGCCGAAGGCCTTCAGCGCGTCTTCGCCCGGGTGCGCGGCGATGCCGGCGACGACGCCGATGGTGGTGCCGGTGTCGCGGCCATAGAGGCTGCCGAGGACAGGCCAGGCAATTTCCGAGGCGAGAAAGGCGGAGGGCAGGGCGGAGACATCGAAGACAAGCCGGGCGCGCCGGTTGTCCGGACGGTGCAGGCCGTAGTCGGGGGCGCGCCCGGCGATGGCGCAGGCGATGTCGAGGAAGTCGCCATAGCGGTTGGTGCGCGCGCCGAGCACGGAGTTGCAGAAGACAACGGCGTTGGACTCGCCCCAGGCGACATCGCTGCCGAAGGCGGGCCGGTGGCCGGCCTGGTAGGGCGCGCAGGTCCAGCTCTGTTCGCAGCCAAGCTTGCGATAGGCTTCCATCATCCGCCGCGCCATGCCACGCTGCGGTTCTTCCAGCCTGACGCGCGAGCAGCCGATGAGGTCGAGCGCGCCAACATTGAGCGTGGAGCGAACGGCAACGCGCGCCCCGCCTGCCACCAGTTTCTCGGCAAACAAGGTGCCGGAATCGCCGTGATAGAGCGCGCCGTCGATATGCGCGGACGCGATCGGGATGAGGCGCGGCGCACCGAGCAGGCGAGCGCTTTCGGCAACGATGCGCATGGCGGCGGCAGCGCCTTCGCCCCGGTCGCCGGAGGCGATGGCGCGTTCCTCTGCGGTCAGCGCGAGCGCCATGTCAGCGCCTCTTGTAGCGGATGGTGTCGAAGCGGGCGGCCAGTGCATCGTAGAGCAGCAGGCGGCCGACAAGCGGCTCGCCGATGCCGGTGATGAGCTTGATCGCCTCCATCGCCTGCAGCGTGCCGATGACGCCGGTGAGCGCGCCGACCACGCCCGCGGCGGCGCAGGAGGGCACGAGGCCGGGCGGCGGCGGCTCCGGGAACAGGTCGCGATAGGACGGGTTTTGCGTGCCGTCGGATACCGTCTCGAATGGCTTCAGCACCGTTACCGAACCATCGAAGCGGCCGACTGCGGCGTGGACCAGCGGGCGCTTTTCCTGCTCGCTAGCGTCGGCGACCGCATAGCGGGTGTCGAAATTGTCCGAGCCGTCGATGACGAGGTCGTATTGCGCGACAAGGGCAGGGGAGTTTTCGGCTGTAAGGCGGAAACTATGCAACTCCACGGCAACGGATGGGTTGATGCGGGCAATGCTTGCCCTGGCGCTGTCGCCTTTCGGGACGCCGAGCGACGCCGTGTCATGGATTACCTGACGTTGCAGGTTGGAGAGCGAGACGGTGTCGTCGTCGATGATGCCGAGCGTGCCGACGCCGGCGGCGGCGAGATACTCCAGAGCTGGCGCGCCGAGACCTCCGGCGCCGATGACCAGCACGCGCGCGTTTTTCAACTTGCGCTGGCCCGCGCCGCCGATCTCGGGCAGCACGATGTGGCGCGCATAGCGCTCCAGTTCTTCATCGGTGAGTGGCGGCAGTGGTGTCATCGCCGGACCATAGCCTTGGTCGGAAATCTTGTCAGGCGCTATCGGTGGGGCCAGCCGTGCCGTGATCGACGGTGAGGAATTGCGCCCTGCCTTCAAGGCTAGAGAAAAGGGCGGCGTCGGTGCCGGTCATGAAGGCTTGGCAGTTGAGGTCTTCGAGGATTGAAAACAGGGCGGCGCGGCGTCCGGCATCGAGATGCGCGGCGATTTCGTCGAGGAGCAGGATCGGCGTCATGCCCGATATCTCGGCGGTCAACCGGGCATGCGACAACACGATGCCGACCAGCAGCGCCTTTTGTTCGCCGGTGGAGCAAAGATCGGCGGGCATCGCCTTGGGACGGTGACGAACGACGAGGTCGGAGCGGTGCGGCCCCGCAAGCGTGCGGCCGGCAGTGCGGTCGCGCTCGCGGCCGGTTGCCAAGGCATGCCTGAATTCCTCCTCGACATCGACGGCTGGCAGGCTGCCGACCCGGCTTTCGAGGTCGCCGTCAAGCGCGATGTCGGCTTGCGGAAACGGTCCTTCGCCGGGCAGGCGCTCGATCATTGCCGCCAGAAGCCGCACCAGTTCGGCGCGCGCGGCGGCAATCGCCACGCCGGTTTCCGCCATCTGCGTTTCAATGGCCTCGAACCATGCGCCGTCGCGGGAGTTGTCGGCGAGCAGACGGTTGCGACCGCGCATCGCCTTTTCATAGTCGAGCGCGCGCTGGCCGTGGCTGGCATCGATTGCCAGAACCATGCGGTCGAGGAAGCGACGGCGGTCGCCGGCGGGTCCGGTGAAGAGCGAGTCCATCGCAGGCGTCAGCCAGACGACGCGCAGCCATTCAAGCAAGTCGTCTGCCGACCGCGCTGGCGCACCGTTGATACGCACGCGGCGGCCGGTTTCGCCAGCATCGGCGCCTGCGAAACCGGTGCCGATATCGGCAGCACCGTTCGGGCCATCGAGCTTGGCATGGAGGGCAAAGCCGCCGTCGCCGCCTTCGCGCGCGACTTCGCCATAGGGAGCGCGGCGCAGCCCGCGACCGGGGGTGAACAGGGAGACGGCTTCAAGGAGGTTGGTCTTGCCTGCGCCGTTGTCGCCGGTCAGCACGACGGCACCCGGCTTCAGATCAAGCGAGAGGGCCGCGTAGTTGCGGAAATTGGTGAGCGTGATCCGGCTGATATGGGTAATGAACGCCATTGGCCCGGTGCCTTATGACGCGATCCTCTGCCCGTTGGGACAGAGGCGGGCGACGTGACGTGAAGGGGTAAAAAGCCGAATGCTCACACCCGCATCGGCATCAGCACGTAGAGCGTGTTCTGGTCGTTGGTGTCGCGGATCAGCGTCGGCGAACCGGCGTCGGCAAGCATGAATTCGGCATCGCCGCTGCTAAGCTGGGCCGCCACGTCGAGCAGGTACCGTGCGTTGAAGCCGATCTCGATGGGGTCGGACGAGTAGTTGGCGGCCAGTTCTTCCGTGGCGCTGCCGGAATCGGGGTTGTTGACTGCAAGCGTCAACTGGCCCTCGGCAATCGAGAGCTTTACGGCCCGTCCGCGCTCCGAAGAGATGGTGGAGACGCGATCGACTGCGGCCGCGAAGGTCTGCCGGTCGATGGTGAGCTTCTTGTCATTGCCGGTTGGGATGACGCGCTGATAGTCGGGGAAGGTGCCGTCGATCAGCTTGGAAGTGAGAACGACGCTGCCGACGGTGAAGCGGATCTTGGTGTCGGACAGTTCCGTGGTGACGGCCACGTCCGGATCATCGACCAGCTTCTGCAATTCGCTGACGGTCTTGCGCGGAATGATGATGCCGGGCATGCCCTCGGAGCCTGCGGGAGCGTCGATTTCAGCCCGCGCCAGCCTGTGGCCGTCGGTCGCGACTGAGCGCAGCTTCAGCTTGCCGCCGACTTCATGGGCATGCAGGAAGATGCCGTTCAGGTAATAGCGCGTTTCCTCGGTCGAGATGGCGAACTGGGTCTTGTCGACAAGGCCCTTCAGCGCCGTTGAATCGAGCCGGAAGATATGCGGGAACGAACCGGCCGATAGCTCTGGGAAATCCGACTGCGGCAGGCACTGCAGGCGGAAGCTCGAGCGTCCGGAGGTGACGGTCATGGCATTGCCGTCCTCGTCGGTCTTCAGCATCACCTCGGCGCCCTCGGCAAGCTTGCGCACGATGTCATAGAGCAGGTGCGCCGGCACGGTCGTAGCACCGGGGCGCTCCACCTTGGCAGGCGTTGCCTCGGTGATCTCGAGGTCGAGATCGGTCGCCTTCATCTCCAGGCTGGCGCCTTCCGCATTCAACAGCACGTTGGAAAGGATCGGAATTGTGTTGCGCCGCTCGACCACGCGGTGAACGTGGTTAAGGGATTTGAGAAGGTTCGACCGTTCCAGAATTACACGCATGATGAAACAGGCTCACTTGAAGGAAAGGGCAGGTGTCCGAATCGGCAACCTGCCTCAGTCTGAACTGGCATAGAATTTCGTCAAACTGACAGGAAAAAGCCCCCGAACGCAAGCCCGCGCGCTGCAATCGGAGGCTTTGTGGATAACGGCAAAGCCTCGATGACGGGCTGGCCTAGGCTTGATCGTTGATAAGCCTTCTCAGCAGTTCCAGTTCCTGCGCCAGCGTGTTGTCCGCGCCCGACAAATCCTCGATCTTGCGCACCGCATGGAGGACTGTGGTGTGGTCGCGGCCGCCGAAGCGCCTGCCGATCTCGGGCAGCGAACGCGGCGTCATGACCTTGGACAGATACATGGCGACCTGGCGCGGCTTGACGATGGTGCGGGTGCGCCGGTTGGAGAGAAGCTCCGTCTTGGACACATTGTAGTGGCGCGCGACGATGCGCTGGATGTCCTCGATGCGCACGCGCTTCGGTTCGCCGGTGCGATAGATATGGCCGAGGATCTCGTCGATGCGGTCGATGGTGATCTGCGGCTCGAAGGATTGCCGGAAGAGGAGCTGGTTGAAGGCACCTTCCAGTTCGCGGCCACTGCCCGTGACGGTGCGCGCGACGTGTTCCAGAATGTCTTCCGAAATGGCGAGTGAGGAGTCCTCGGACTTGGCCGAGGCAAGCCGCAGCTTCAACATGGCAAGCCGCATGGAAAAATCCGGTGCCGACATTTCAAGCGCGACGCCGCCGTTGAGACGCGAACGCACGCGAGGCTCCAGCGATTCCAGTTCGGACGGCGGCCGGTCTGCGGCGACGACAACCTGCTTGGCGCTGTCCAAAAGCATGTTGATCAGGTGGCAGAACTCATGCTGGATCGACTTGCCCTGCAGGAACTGCATGTCGTCGATGATCAAAAGGTCGATGTCGCGCAACTGTTCTTTCAACGTCAGCGCATTGTTGTCGCGGATGGCGGTGGCAAAGCGCCACATGAAATATTCCGCCGTCAGATAGACAACGCGCGACCTCGGGTTCTGGCGCAGCGATTCCGCCGCGATCGCCTGCAACAGATGGGTTTTGCCGAGGCCGACCGTGGCATGGAGGAAAAGCGGATTGAAGCGCACGGCGCTCGACTGCGATTCCGCCACCGCACGAGCGGCGGCGAATGCCACGCGGTTCGACGGCCCTTCGATGAAGGAGGAAAACGTATAGCGCGGATCAAGCGGCGAACCGAGCACGCTTTGGCGGAACTCCGGTTCCGCAGCGCCGTTTCGGCTTGCCGGCGCCCGCTCAGGCTTGCCGGTGTTCACTGTACCGGCCGCGAGCACGGTCTGGGTTTGCCGGGTCATCGTCTTGCGCTGCGGTGCGTTCTCACCCTCGCCGCTGCGCGCATGGCGCGTGGCGGTGCGAACGATGATCTCCACCTTGAGGACGTCCGGGTCTTCTTCCTTCCAAAGCTCGATGATCTGGTCGAGGTAGTGGCCGTTGATCCAGGAACGCAGGAACGCGGTTGGAACGGAAATGCGCACGACGCCCTTCGAAGCCTCCGCCAGCTTCATGCGCCCGAACCAGCTTGAATAGACCTCGGTTCCGAGGCGAGCCTTCAACTGCGCCTTGATGCGCTCGAACCTATGATCCACTGCTGCGGAAATCGTCAGGTCGCTTTCTTTGATCAAATCCCCCGAAAGAGGGAGGTCGCCGCCAATCTCCCTGTCGATGCCGCTTTGCATTCGCTACCCCTGTCCTATGCTATGCCGCCACGATCGCAGTTGACTGCGCCATGTCGCCTCGTTCTGTTTCGCCATATAGCCGCCGCTGGCCAAAGGCGCTTGCCTGTCATTCGGCTCTTGCGAGCTCTTGGTCGTGTGTCAGGCGACACAAGGCACAACGAAACCGTCCGGCAATCCGCCGGCGCAGCTTCAACACCAAGTGCGCGAGACCCCGTTCCCCTTACCCGTACCGAAAAGACAAACCCAACCTTCCGCGGAATAACCTCCACGGCCTCGAATGTTTCCATTTTTGGTTAGGTCGAGGGCCGGTCGGCCCATCCCTTTCGATGGAGGGACACTAACGAAATCGCTGTGGAAAGGGCAAGGCCGCGTCTAACCGATTTTTAACGAATCTGGTTACCGGAAGACGACCAAAGGGTGCCCCTCAAGCAGGGTCGCTCGTGAAAGCTATTGTGATTCAATCCTTTTCCGCGAGGGCTGCCGAAAGGCTAGCTGGCGAGACTTTTTTTTTAATATTTTGCTTGACATGCGATTGTCCCCCATCCGCCACCCGCAATATGAACAGTCTGTGGACGACCTTCATTAAGCCAATGAATTTAAAAGGCTTTTTGTGACAGATCGTATGTTAGAAATTGCTTTAACGCGCACAACATATTGAATATGCCGGCAAAATTTAGGGGCGTCCAAAACTACCGCTGGGGCACCTTTGAGGCGTCCGTTCGGGATTTATGTCGACAAACGGAAAAACCCGGCGCGAAGGCACCGGGTTCTTAAAAAAATCTAACTTTTTAAATAGTCGAGGATCAGGCCGACAGGGTCTTGAGACGCTGAGCAAGGCGCGAAACCTTGCGCGATGCCGTGTTCTTGTGCAGCACGCCCTTGGTGGCGGCGCGCATCAGTTCCGGCTGTGCGTTCTTGAAGGCGGCTTCAGCGGCAACTTTGTCGCCGGCGGCCAATGCTTCCTCGACCTGACGGACGTAGGTGCGAACGCGCGAGCGACGGTTCTTATTGACCGCGGCGCGGCGAGCTATCTTGCGCGTTGCCTTTTTGGCCGAGGAGGTGTTGGCCATGATGCCTCTCTTCTGATCTCAACGGTGAGCGCTAGCGGCGTACCGCGAGGCGCAAAAAACAAACGGGCAGCCATGGGCCGCCTCAGTTGGTGCGGCTTATAGTGCAGCTTTTCCGACCCGTCAATGTTGGCCCGAGCTCTTTTTGACGATATCGGCATGCCGCGCGCATTTAGCGGTTCTTGAAGTTTGCCTTGCGCTTTTCCGCGAAGGCCGCCATGCCTTCCTTCTGGTCTTCGAGCGCGAACATGGAATGGAATACGCGCCTTTCGAATCGCAGCCCTTCGGTCAGCGTGACCTCGTAGGAACGATTGACGGCTTCCTTGGTCATGATCACCGCCGGCAAGGAGAAGTCGGCGATCTTTGCCGCTGCCTTCAAGGCTTCCTCGACCAGGTCGCCTGCCGGCACGACGCGCGAGACGAGGCCGGAGCGCTCGGCTTCGGCTGCGTCCATCATGCGGCCGGTAAGGCACATGTCCATCGCCTTGGATTTGCCGACGAAGCGTGTGAGGCGCTGCGAGCCGCCCATGCCGGGCATGACGCCCAAGGTGATTTCCGGCTGGCCGAATTTGGCGCTGTCGGCGGCGATGATGAAGTCGCACATCATGGCAAGCTCGCAACCACCGCCGAGCGCATAGCCGGCGACCGCCGCAATCATCGGCTTGCGCGTGCGCGTGAATTCCTCCCAGCCCGAGAAGAAGTCCTCCAGATAGGCCTCGACATAGCTCTTCGACTGCATTTCCTTGATGTCTGCGCCGGCGGCGAAGGCCTTTTCCGAACCGGTGACGACGATGGCGCCAACCGAGGCGTCGGCATCGAAGGCCTTGGCGGCGGCAAGGAGTTCCGCCAGAACCTGCGAATTGAGCGCATTGAGCGCCTTTGGCCTGTTCAGTGTGATGAGCCCGACCTTGCCGCGCTTTTCCGCGATGATGTTTTCATAGGACATGGCGATGTCTCCCGATGTGATGGCGTGCCTTGGCTGTAGCTTACTCCTGGCAAGTCCGGCAATAGAAGGTTGAGCGGCCGCTTTGCACGATGCGCTCGACATGGCCGCGGCAGCCAGGCGTCGGGCAGGCGACGCCTTCCCGGTCATAGACAGCAAACGAGTGCTGGAAATAGCCGAGCGAGCCGTCCGTGTGCATATAGTCGCGCAGTGAGGACCCGCCTGCGGCAATGGCATCGGCGATGACGGAGCGGATCGCCTCGGCAAGCCGCTCGCTTTGCGCCTTGGCCTTTTTGCCGCTCGTAGCGATGGTTCCTGCCGCCCGCAATGGGGAGAGACGCGCGCGCCAGAGCGCCTCCGAGACGTAGATATTGCCGAGGCCGGCAATCAGGCGCTGGTCGAGCAGGGCGGCTTTGAGCGGCGTCCTGCGGTCCTTCAGCAGGGAGGAAAGCAGCGGCCCGTCGAGCGTGTTGCCGGTCGGCTCCACGCCGAGGCCGGAAAGCATCGGATGTTCGTCAGGGACTGTTTCGCTGAACAGCATGAAGCCGAAGCGGCGCGGGTCGTTGAAGACCACGCGGTGCGAGCCTTGCGGTGAGGTGAGGTTGAAGACGACGTGATCGTGCGCGCTGTCCTTTGACCGCTCATAGTGGAATATTCCGGGCGTCGTGCTTTCCTCGCCAGCCTCGATGCGGAACGATCCGGTCATGCCGAGATGGCAGATCAGGGTCGGGCCGCCATCCATGTGCATGGTGAGGTACTTGGCGCGGCGGCTGATCGCCGTAATCACCTTGCCTGTCAAACGCCCGGTGAAGTTTTCCGGGAAGGGAAAGCGCAGATCCGGCCGCCGAGCCTCGACGCTGACGATGCGCGCGCCTTCCATGACGGGCTGCAACCCACGCCGCACGGTTTCGACTTCGGGAAGTTCAGGCATGTTTGATCACCGGACCGCCGAGCGTCGCATAGAATGAGGTGCCGTGTGGGCCGGGCGGCAAGCCAAGATGCTCGGCCACCGTTTCGCCGATATCGGCAAAAGTCGGCCGCAGACCGATTGCGCCGCCGGCCATGCCGGGCACCATGCCGATGACCGGGATGCGCTCGCGCGTATGATCTGTGCCGCGCCAGGTCGGGTCGTTGCCGTGGTCTGCGGTCAAGAGGAAAAGATCGCCGGGTTTGAGGCGGGCGAGCGCCTCGGGTATGCGGCGATCGAAGGCTTCAAGGGCAGCGGCATAGCCCGCGACGTCGCGACGATGGCCGAACTCGGTGTCGAAGTCGACGAAATTGGCAAAGACGAGATCGCCGTCGCCGGCGTCGTCGATTGCGCCAAGCGCCTTGTCGAACATCTCCATGTTGCCGACGCCCTTGCGTATTTCCGAAATGCCGCGATGGGCAAAGATGTCGCCGATCTTGCCGATGGCGATGACGCGGCTGCCGCGCGCGACAAGACGGTCAAGAAGGGTGGGTTCCGGCGGCGGAACGGCGTAGTCGCGGCGGTTTGGCGTGCGCTTGAAGGTGGCTTTCGTCTCGCCGACGAAGGGGCGCGCGATGACGCGGCCGATGTTGAGCGGGTCGCAGAGTTTGCGCACGGTTTCGCAGAATTCGTAGAGGCGCTCCAGGCCGAAATGGGTTTCGTGGGCGGCGATCTGGAGCACCGAGTCCACCGATGTGTAGCAGATCGGCTTGCCTGTTCGGATGTGCTCTTCGCCGAAATCCTCGATGACCGTGATGCCGGAAGCGTGGCAATTGGCGAGGATGCCGGGCACGCGGCCTTGCCTGATCATGGCGTCTGTCAAAGACCGGGGAAAGGCTGGAACGGTGTCCGGGAAATAGCCCCAGTCGAAGCGCACTGGAAGCGCGGCGATCTCCCAGTGGCCCGACGGCGTATCCTTGCCGCTCGACACTTCCTGGGCCGCACCCTGGAACGATGAAGCCGCCAGTTTTATGTCCGGCTGGCTTAAGAGGGAAAAGCCGGAAGCGACCTTCGCGGCTTCGCCAAGGCCGAGCGCCATCATGTTCGGCAGGCGAAGCGGTCCTGCGCGCAGGCCGTCGCGATCGGCTCGGCCTTCCGTACACGCTTCGGCGATGTGGCCGAACGTGTTCGAGCCGGCGTCGCCATAGCGGTCGGCGTCCGCAGCCCCGCCGATGCCGAAGGAATCGAGTACGAAAATGAATGCGCGCGCCATTTAAGCCCTGCCAAACCGGAGCGTCGGCTAGGGAAGGTGTCAAGGCTTCCGGCTTTGCCTGGCGCGAATGATCGAAACGGCGCCGCGACAGGATAGTCGCAGCGCTGTTTCGTTATCGTCCAGACATAGGGATCAGTCCGACCCTTGGCAATTCGCAAGTAAGCGTATGACGCTGTTACGAAAGCCGTCAGCAGTTGGAGCAGGCGATTTCCTGCAGGACGCGGGGTCGCAGATAGTAGATTTCGTTCATCGGCGTATCGTTGAAGATGCCGGCAAGTCCGGTTGCCTTGTTGCCATCTACCGCCCAGGCAATGATCGGATTGTAGACAAGCTGGCTCTCGACCCTGATCAGGAACGTTCCCGCGACCTTGAGCGCAGGCGGCACCGAGGTGGGCGAATTCTTTGTGTAAGGCACTGTAAATTGAGTGCCCACGCCCTGGTAGGACCAGATGACCGTGGGGTTCGCGCCTGCGTCGTTCGATATCCTGATGCCGGTGATCTTGACCGTCGGAAACGAGCGGTCGTAGGGGCGCATTACCGACGCGCCGATCTTTATGATGTCCTGAAGCACGGTTGTGGAAACCTGGTCCTGCTGGGCGACGAGGTCAGCGACCATGCTGCCCAGCCGGCTGACCTTCTTGCTGGTTTCGATCGCCTGGACCGCCTCGACGGTGATGAAATACATGATGAGCAGGATCGGAGCGATGAAAGCGAACTCGACTGCCGCGACCGCCCTGCGGTCCCGCCCGAAACTGACCAGCCGCGACAGGAAGCCGGTCCTTTTTCGATGTGCCCCCGCACCCAGCATTTTTGTTGTCCCTTTGCCCGCCGATACCCGGATTGTTGTCAGAAAGGTTCGTTCTGCCAGGTCATGGTGGCGAAATGCAGCGTCGTTCCGTCACTCATGTTGGAGATATATTTGCTCATGAAGTCGGTTATGACCGGCCATTTGTAGAAGACGCGAAGCATGTTCTTCGTTCCTGCTTCACCGAGCTGCGTGGTGAAGGCGGTGTTTCCGCCGGCATAGAGCAGGGTGACCTGGTTGGACCCCTTGTCGATCATGAAGCTATGCTTCGTTCCTTCGTTGAAGCTCGTCAGCGTGCGCAGATCGATCTTCAGTCCCGGGCAGCCGCTCGTCACAATGATTTCAAGACGGCTGCAGACGAGATTGCGAAGATCGGTTTCGTTGATGGTCCGGATCTGGCCCGTTCGCATCTGGCGGGCGATGTCGTCGGTGGCATTGGCCAGAACTTCCTGGCCAGCAAAGGAAATGCAGGTCTCAAGGACTGCAAAAACCAGCATGGAGAACGGAATGGCGAGCATCGTGAATTCGACGGCAACGCTGCCTTCGCGGTCCCGCCGAAATCTGGCCAGGAGACCGCTTCGCCTCGTGCTGCTGCGGCTGTCCACAATGCTGGAGACGCTACCCATGTGCGTTATGCCTCGACCCTTTACGGTTCGGGCAAACCTTATATGAGAGCTGTTGAAGTCCGGTTTGAATGACCGCTAAATTGCGGTGGGCGCGCTTTACCTTCCAGTAACCGTGCCGAACGCCGTTCCCGGCGTCTTACTGGTTGTTCATCTCGGCTTCGGAAACCCGCTCGGCGTCGCTCTTGAACGAGCTCTCGCAATAAGGCGAACACGACATTGTCTGGACTTGGGAGCGGCGATAGATGCGCACGGTCGCCGCAGTCTGGCGAACGACGGTGACCTGCTCGTCGATGATGGGATTTCCGTCCTTGTCCATGATGACAAGATTGGTAACGCCGAAGCCCCTGCCGGTCAGGACCACCGTGGAGGCATCCTGCACCGAAGCATCGGCAATCGCGGGATTGCCGACCACGATTGTGTCGGCGGCGCGTGCGAGTTTGACGATCTTGGCCTGGTTCATGGTGACTTCGATACCGGAAGCCATTGCGGCAGATGAAGCACAGGCAGCTCCAACCACCAGTGCTGCCGCAAGAAAAATCGATTTCGACATGGCCATCACCTGATCTCCGGACCCGCGAGTGTTCAACGGAATATGAACGGGATTGGTGAACCAACGGTTAAGCCGCACGACCGGAGGAGAAGCCGGCACCCTCCGAACCTGCGATCCTCCCTTATTTTCCGATTTCTGCTCACCGATCCTTAACGCAGCGATTGTATGAGCATTGGCATTGCTGATCGAATTCTTGTGTGGGACCCATGCTCGAGGCACTGATCTTTGTGGTTTTCCCCTTTTGCATGGTGTTTGCCGCCGTGTCGGACATGTTGTCCATGACGATCGCAAACCGGGTGTCGCTCCTGTTGCTGGGCAGCTTCGTGGTGATCGCTCCGCTGACGGGAATGGCCTGGACAGACCTTGGCTGGCATCTTGCAGCGGGTGCAATGATGTTGAGCGTAACCTTTGCGCTATTCGCCTTGGGCGGCATGGGTGGCGGCGACGCCAAACTCATGGCCGCGACGGCAGTGTGGATGGGCTTCGACATCGCACTTGTACAATATCTCGTCGTTGCCGCGGTGGTTGGCGGCCTGTTGACGCTTGCAATTTTGATGTTCCGCAGCTCGATGCTGGCGCCGATTACAAAGGCCAACATGTTTCTGCGCCACTTCGCGGATGAAAAGACCGGCGTTCCTTATGGTATCGCGCTCGGCATTGGCGGCCTGATCGTTTACCCGCAGACGCCCCTCATGATCTGGGCGCTCGAACGGCTGTCGGCCTGATATTTCAAAACAATTCCGATCTGGAGCTTGCCGCGCTTCCGCAGCGGGCCGCGCCGGCGCATGTTCGATACAATTTATATAAACGTTAAATTAATCACATTCGTAAGCATTGCATTAACCATAATTTGACGATTGCGGCTGCAAAGTCTCGCCTGGCTGAATGGATTGCCAAGGGCGAGGTTCAAACAGATGCCTGCATCCCGATTGATAATTCTGGGCGTGGCCGCAGTCGCGGCGGGCGGCGCGGGTTTTGTCGCCAAGAACATGGTGGCGCCTCCGCCGGCACAGGTCGTTGTTAGCCCCGGCCCGCAGTCTCCCTCCGTTCCAGTACAGGAAGTGGCTGTCCTGTCGGGAGACGTCGCGATGGGAAGCCCGCTTGGCGACAACATAAAATGGGCTGCTTGGCCTTCCGGCACAATCGACCCCAATTTCATTACGAAAGCCAATGAACCCGACGCGATCGAAAAGCTGAAAGGCTCGGTTGCGCGCATGTCGATGTATAGCGGCGAACCGTTGAGGCGGATCAAGCTGATCGACGAAGGTCAAAGCTTCATGTCGTCGATGTTGCCCGCGGGTGCACGGGCCGTGGCGACATCGATTGCGGCAGACACGTCCGCAGGCGGCTTCATCCTGCCGAACGATTTTGTCGACGTCATCATGACCCGCCGCGCGGATGCGGCCGGCGGTGGCACTGGTTTCAGCACCGAAACCATCCTGAAGAACATTCGCGTACTGGCAATCGACCAGACCATCCAGGAAGACGAGGAAGGCAAGAAGACCAGGGTCGGCCAGACGGCAACCCTGGAGCTCACGCCCGAACAGGCCGAGATCATCACCGTGGCCCAGCAAATGGCTGACAGGCTGACGCTGGCGCTGCGATCCATCAAGGACACGCAGGAGACGAACCTGGACCAGGCCGACTATCTCGTGAACGGCGCAGGTCGCCGCGGCACGGTCCGGCTGATCAGATCAGGCGAAATTTCCGAAGTGGGGGCAAGGAAATGATGTCATATCGCAAACTGCCGGCCACGCTTGCCGCAACACTGGCCCTGTTGTTCGTTGGCGCGAGCACGCTTCCGACAACCGATGCGAATGCGGCGGGAGGCACCCGGGTGGGCGCCACGACGGCGAACCAACGCGTCAAGCTGGGGCTCAACAAATCCGTCGTCATCGACCTGCCGAGCGACGCTTACGATATCCTGGTGGCCAATCCTTCCGTTGCCGATGCGGTAACTCGCACCTCGCGGCGCATCTACCTGTTCGGCAAGTCGGTCGGTGAAACCAACATCTTCGTGTTTGGGCCGAACGGCGAACAGATCGTGAGCCTCGACCTCGCTGTCGAGCGCGATGTTGCCGGCCTCGAAGATTATCTCGAGCGCTTTATTCCGGGCTCGGACATCAAGGTCGAATTGCTGAACGACAACGTCGTCCTGACCGGAACGGTCGAGACGCCATTGGACGCTAAGCGCGCCAGCCAATTGGCCCAGGCCTTCGTCAAGGGCGGCGAAGCAACGACAGGCCAATATTCCCAGACTGCCGCCGGCGGGTCCGCCAATGGTGGCGTCGATATCGACAATCCGGACTCAGAGCGTCAAGTAAGCGCCATCATCAACATGCTCCAGATCATGGGCGAAGACCAGGTCACCCTGAAGGTCACGGTCGCGGAAGTCAGCCGCTCGGTCATGAAGCAGCTTGGCGTCAACATGATCGGCAACGGCGGCAGCAATGGCATCATGTGGAGCGCGCTGAGCCAGACCTATCCGGGCCTTGGCAAGGTTCTTTCCGACTCGAACCTGACAGTCGGAAACTCGGACCTGCGCGCTTACTTCAACGCCATGGAACAGTCGGGCGTGATGAAGACGCTGGCCGAACCGACATTGACCGCCATCTCGGGCGAAAAGGCCACGTTCAAGGTAGGCGGCGAATACAACATCCTGAGCCAGGCCAGCAACCAGCAGAACGACGACGGCACGTCCGAGCGTTCCTATACGCACAGGACGGTCGAATACGGCATCGGTCTCGAATTCCAGCCGGTGGTTCTTTCGGCCGGGCGCATCAGCCTGAAGGTCAGGACGTCTGTCTCCGAGCCGACGACCGAAGCGTCGATCTCCATGCATGACTCGAACATCATCTCGATCCGCAAGCGACTGGCCGACACCACTGTCGAGTTGCCGTCAGGCGGCTCCATGATGATCGCGGGTCTGGTTCGCGACGATATCCGCCAGGCGGTCAACGGGATGCCGGGCCTCACCAAGATCCCGGTACTGGGTACCTTGTTCCGCAGCCGGGATTTCGTCCGCAACGAATCCGAACTGGTCATCATCATCACACCTTATCTGGCTCGCCCGGTCGCTCGGAACGACCTTGCCAAGCCTGACGACAACTTCAATGCAGCAAGCGACGGCGCCGGGATGTTCCTCGGCCGCGTCAACCGGGTTTACGGCACCATGCAGACGGATAGGCCCGCAGGACGCTATCACGGCGTTGTTGGCTTCATCTACAAATGAGCGGGGAAACGGGCATGTCCAAGACAGGTTTCCAGATGGGGACGACTGCTTCGGCTAAGCGGTCAACCGGTATGATCAGGTTCAAGCCGGCGCTGCCAGCCCTGGTTGTCATCGCTACCGCCTTGCTGGCGGGATGCGCACACCGTGACAGCGTGGTCGTCGGCGCAATCCCCGACGACTATCGCACCAATCATCCGATAATGATTTCGGAAAAGGACCAGAAGCTCGACCTGCCGGTGGCCGCCTCGGCCAAGGGCATGACCCAGTCGCAGCGCCAGGTTCTGCTGGGTTTCTATGACGGCTACGACATGAGCGCCGCGCCCGTGCTGACGATTGCTGTACCGTCGGGCTCGGCCAACGAACTGGCCGCCAGATCGGCAGCCCGCGATTTCGCGAAGCTCGCGACCGCAAACGGCGTACGCCGTGATCGCATCGCGATGGTGTCATACCAGGCTACGTCGATAGAAACGTCGGCGCCGGTAAGGCTGGTCTACACCTCGATCCGCGCGCACACAGACAAGTGCGGACGCTGGCCGGAAGACATTACGGAAACGACCGAGAACAAGCATTACGCCAATTTCGGTTGCTCCTACCAGAACAACCTGGCCGCGCAGATCGCAAATCCTGCAGATCTTCTTGGTCCGCGCAAGCGTACGACGATCGATGCGGAGAACCGCAGCGAGGTCATCGACGCCTACCGCAAGCGAGGCATCCCGGACGAATTCATCCGTACTTCGGAAGTCGAGTACTAGGCCGCGCGAAGTCAAGGAAAGAGCACTATCATGAGCAATCTTGCCTATGAGCCAACGGACGATGCAGGCGAGCTCGCGCAGCGCGAAATCTCCGCTCTGCAGGCGCTGCGGCCGATACCGCGCATCTCCATCCAAGCATTCTGTGACACCGACGGCGTTGCCAATCCGATCGAACGGGCGGCCGAAGATCGCCGCATGGCAAAGGCCCATGTGAAGGTTCACATGGGCGGCATCCCGACCGCGATAGAATTCTACCAGACCGCGCCGACGCCAAACCTGATCCTGCTCGAATCGCGCAGCGAGCCCAAACAGTTGCTTGAGCAACTGGGGCAGCTCTCTGAATACTGCGACCCCAGCACAAAGGTCGTCGTCATCGGACACTACAACGACGTCGGCCTTTATCGCGAACTGATCCGCAACGGCATTTCGGAATATGTCATAGCTCCGGTGTCGATGGCCGATATCGTAAGCGTCGTCTCGACGATTTTCGTCGACCCCGAGGCCGAGCCGATTGGCCGCTCCATCGCTTTTGTCGGCGCCAAGGGCGGCGTGGGATCTTCCACCATCGCCCATAATGTTGCCTGGGCGGTCTCTTCCCTGTTCAAGTCCGAAGTGGTTGTGGCCGATCTCGATCTCGCCTTCGGCACCGCCAACATCAATTTCGACCAGGACCCGGCGCAAGGCATCGCGGAAGCCGTATTCTCGCCGGAACGGATCGACGAGGTCTATCTCGATCGCCTGCTTGCGCAGTGCGCTGAACACCTGTCGCTGCTGGCTGCGCCCTCGACGCTGGAACGTGTCTACGACTTTGATTCCGACGCATTCTCGCAAATCATAGACACGGCGCAGCGCTCCGCGCCGATCCTTGTGCTTGACGTTCCGCATATCTGGAGCGGCTGGAGCAAGACCACGCTCATGAAGGCGGATGAGGTCATCATCACCGCGACGCCAGAGCTGGCCAACCTTCGCAACACCAAGAACCTGATGGACATGCTGAAGCGGCTGCGCCCCAACGATCCGCCGCCGAAGCTGGTCATCAATCAGGCCGGGGTGCCGAAGAGGCCCGAGATCACGGCCCAGGATTTTGCCGAACCACTCGGCATCACGCCGATGGCGGTCATAGCCTTTGAGCCGCAACTCTTCGGCAACGCTGCCAACAACGGACGCATGCTTGGCGAGATGGACACAAAAAGCCCGGTCGTCGCCACGATCAACGAGATAGCCCATGTGCTGACGGGGCGCAGCGAGATCAAGGTCAAGAAAAGAGCCGGGCTGGGCAATATCCTGGGCAAGTTGAAACGCGGCAAGTAACTGTCGCTGGGCGGGACGGGTAGTCGATCATGTTTGGCAAAAGAGGCAACGACGATGCCAGCAGGCCGGTGGCACCCCGGCCGGCCCCTGCATCTGCGCCGCAGAAGACGAGTGACGGGCAGGCCGCCTTGGCTGCAGCCAAGCCCATGGAGGCGAGCGCGCAGGCAACGCCGCGCCGCGCAATCGAAGCGCCGCCCATGGCCCCGGAGCCAAGGTCTACCCAACGCGAGCGCAATGAAAGCTACTATGATACGAAGAGCCAGGTCTTTGCCGCGCTCATCGACACCATCGATCTTTCGCAGCTTGCCAAGCTCGACCCCGAAAGCGCGCGCGAAGAAATTCGCGATATCGTCAACGACATCATCGCGATCAAGAACTTCGCGATGTCGATCGCCGAGCAGGAGGAACTGCTCGAAGATATCTGCAACGACGTGCTGGGTTACGGCCCACTGGAGCCGCTCCTGGCGCGCGACGACATTGCCGATATCATGGTCAACGGTTCGCGCAACGTCTACATCGAAGTCAACGGCAAGGTCGAGCAGACCGGCGTCCGCTTCCGTGATAACCAGCAGCTTCTCAACATCTGCCAGCGCATCGTCAGCCAGGTCGGACGCCGCGTCGACGAGTCATCGCCGATCTGCGACGCGCGTCTTCCAGATGGTTCGCGCGTCAACGTCATTGCACCGCCACTGGCCATCGATGGCACCGCGCTCACCATTCGTAAGTTCAAGAAGGACAAGCTGACGCTCGACCAGTTGGTCAAGTTCGGGGCCATCTCGCCACAGGGCGCCGAGGTCCTGAAGATCATTGGCCGCGTGCGCTGTAACGTCGTGATTTCGGGTGGTACGGGCTCCGGCAAGACGACGCTGCTCAACTGCCTGACCAACTATGTCGACCGCGACGAGCGCGTCATTACCTGCGAAGACTCGGCCGAACTGCAATTGCAGCAGCCGCACGTCGTGCGCCTTGAAACGCGCCCACCCAACCTCGAAGGCGAGGGCGAGGTGACGATGCGCGATCTGGTCAAGAACTGCCTGCGTATGCGCCCCGAGCGGATCATCGTCGGCGAAGTGCGCGGACCGGAAGTGTTCGATCTCTTGCAGGCGATGAACACGGGTCACGACGGCTCGATGGGCACGATCCACTCCAACAGCCCGCGTGAATGCCTGAACCGTATGGAATCGATGATCGCCATGGGCGGTTATTCGCTGCCGCAGAAAACGGTGCGCGAGATCATCGTCGGTTCCATCGACGTGATCGTGCAGGCTGCCCGCCTGCGTGACGGTTCGCGCCGCATTACCCACATCACCGAGGTGATCGGCCTCGAAGGCGACGTCATCATCACCCAGGACCTGGTCGTCTACAACATCAAGGGCGAGGACGCGAGCGGACGCCTGGTCGGCGAGCATGTGTCGACGGGTATCGGCCGGCCTCACTTCTGGGACCGCGCCCGCTATTACGGCGAGGAGCAGCGCCTCGCCAACGCTCTTGAAGCGATGGAGAAGCGCGCTGACTGAACGAACCCGGCAGCTGGGGCCTGACATTCATGTTCGGAATTGACAGTACAGTATTGGCATTCGTGTTGCTTGCCGGCCTTAGCGCCGGCGCCGTCGCGTATGCGTTTCTGTTCAGCAGGATCAGCGACGAAAAGAACGTCGGAAAGCGTTTGCAATCGATCAAGGCAGCCGAGACGGACCGGGCCGTTGTCAAGGCTTCACGCGATCGCGTGGCCGAAGCTGCCAGGCGGCGCAAGTCCGTGCAGGACTCGCTGAAGGAGCTGGATGACAAGCAGCGCGCCCAGAACGTCAACGTCAAGAAACCGCCGCTGAAGGTGCAGATCCGCCAGGCCGGCATGAATGTCACGATCGAGCGCTTTTATCTTTATTCGGTTGTGTGCGGGCTTGTCGTGACCTTGCTCGCCTTCATAGCCGGGCTGCCGTTGATCGTTTTGCCGGGTGTCCTTGTCGTCAGCGCCTTTGGTCTGCCGCGCTGGTTCGTCTCGCTGCGGCGTGGGCGCCGCGTGAAGGCTTTTCTCAAGGAGTTCCCAAACGCGCTCGACGTCATCGTCCGCGCAGTCAAATCGGGCTTGCCGCTAAATGACGGAATTCGCCTGATTGCCAACGAATCGCCCGAGCCGGTAAAAACCGAATTCCGGCGCATCGTCGATTCCCAGCAGATGGGGCTTTCGATACCCGAGGCGACGCTACGCATGCCGGAAACGATGCCGTGCACGGAAGCCAGCTTCTTCGGCATTGTCATCCAGATCCAATCGCAGGCGGGCGGAAATCTGTCGGAAGCGCTGGGCAATCTGTCCCGCGTGCTGCGCGACCGCAAAAAGATGAAGGCCAAGGTCCAGGCGCTTTCGATGGAAGCCAAGGCATCGGCCGCAATCATCGGCGCGCTGCCGTTCATCGTGGGTCTTCTCGTTTACCTGAGCAGTCCGACCTACATCATGCCGCTGTTTACCACCAGCACTGGCCACCTCATTCTCGGCGTGTCGGCATTCTGGATGTCGATCGGCATTTTCGTGATGCGCAAGATGATGAATTTCGACGTGTAGGGTCACGACTGGACCCCGGCACACAGAGCCCATTGATGAGCAGGCACCCATGACCGACCAAGTCATCAAGACCCTAACCGATCCGACCTTCCTGATCGCGCTGCTCGTCGGCATTGCCGTATTTGCGACCGTTTTCACGGTGCTTCCGGCTTTCGGCGGCAATCAACTGAAGGCCCGCATGAAATCTGTTGCACTGGAGCGCGATGAACTGCGCGCCAAGCAGCGCGCTTGGCTGGCCGCAAATGCCGAGAAGCGCAGCAGAGGGGGCGGACTGCGCGAAGAGCAGTCGGTTGGCATGCGCAACATCGTCGAACGGCTCGACCTGCGACGCCTGCTGGCCGACGAAGGCACGATGCGCCAGCTCCGCGTGGCGGGTTTCCGTGGCCAGAATCCGCTGACCAAGTTCCTCTTCTTCCGCCTTGTCCTGCCGTTCGTGGGCCTGGCGTTGGCTGTCTTGATCATCTTCGGCCTCGGCTATCTGGCGGAAAAGCCGATGATGGTGAAAGTCCTTGTGTGCGTGGTGTCAGCCTATGCCGGTTTCTACGCGCCGATCCTTTATGTTTCCAACAGGGCTACCAAACGCAGGCAGTCTATCCAGATGGCCTGGCCGGACGCGCTTGATCTCATGCTCATCTGCGTTGAGTCTGGCATGTCGGTCGAGGCGGCCATGCGCAAGGTTGCCGATGAAATCGGCGTACAGTCGGTTGAGCTTGCCGAGGAATTCGTCCTGACGAACGCGGAACTTTCGTACCTCCAGGAGCGTCGTCAGGCATATGAAAATCTCGCCACGCGCACGGGTCTGGACTCCGTCAAGTCGGTGTCTCAGGCGCTGATCCAGGCGGAGCGCTACGGTACGCCGGTAGCGCATGCCTTGCGCGTGCTCGCGAGTGAAAGTCGCGACATGCGCTTGAACGAGGCTGAGAAGAAAGCCGCAGCCCTACCGCCCAAGCTAACGGTGCCGATGATCCTGTTCTTCCTGCCGGTGCTGTTTGCCATCATCCTTGGCCCGGCCGGCATCCAGATCAGCCAGCGCGGCATCTTCGGCGACCAGCAGAACACCTCGTCGGATACGAACACTGCCCAATAGAGCGAAAGCGCCGGCAAACTGAAAAGGCCGTTCCGTGGATGATCCGGAACGGCCTTTTGTTTCATTCGAAATTCACAGCCTAGTTCGGTAGGCGGGTCGAACCGTGTCAGTTGGTGGTGGGCTTTTCGCCGTCCTGCGCCTTCAACTGGCTCCAGGCATTCTGTTGCGAAAGCATCGAGCGCAGGTATGTCACGTTGGCTTGCGCCTGCTCGGGCGACAGTTCCTGCGAGGCAATCTGCTCGGCCTCTTCGAAACGGCCTTGCAACCCGACCACCAGCGCAAGGTTCTGGCGCACCCGGCTGTCAGAATTCGGCTGCTGGGTTGCTGACCGAAGATAGGTCTCGGCGGTCTTGAGGTCGCCGCTTAGAACATAGGACATGCCGAGATTGGACAGGATGGATGGCTCGTTCGGCTTGAGGTCGAGCGCTTTGCGGTAGATCTGGCGCGCGTCTTCCTTCTGACCGATCTGGTCGAGGATCGCGCCTTCGGCCGACATCAGCCGCCAGTCGGGATATTCCGGTGTCTGCGCCCGGCGCACGGCGTCAAGTGCCGGCTCAAGCTGGCCGTTGGCGGCGAGCGCCTTGCCGTAGGCTGCAAGGACGTCCCGGTCTTTCGGATAGGCGATGGCAAGCTTGCGCATGACCGCCAGCGACTGGTCGGCGTTGCCGTCCATCTGCAACACGGTCGCGAACTTGATCGCGGTTGACTTGTCGTTTGGATTGGCGGCGTAGGAGCTTCCCAGTTTCGCCGCAGCGTCGCGCAACTGACCGGTCGACATCGTTTCGATCGGCTGGCCGCTGGATCGAGAGATCGAACCCGTGGTCATCTTGCTGGTCGATACACAGCCGGCAACACCAGCCATCAAGGCGACTGCAAATGTGGTTGCAAGCAAACGGCCATATGTCGCGGTGTTCGTGCGCGTGAGCAGCATGGGAGCTAGACCTTCCGTTCGTGGCTGCGGCCATTCGAATGGCCGACTTCCCTTGGTCAGAAATATTCTGTTAACCCTAACCGTTGGTTAACAAGGCCGACTCGGGGCTCGGGTCAAAAGGGGGAAAAATGGCGGTTGAGCTGGCGCCGAACAAATTTGCCAAGGCCTTGCCGGTTCACCTTGTGGCCAAGGACAGTTTGGAGACGGCGGGGCTCTCGCTTTCCACGGTGGTCTGGGCCAAGGCCAACGGATTTTCAGGCGAAGCGGGCAAGGTTCTCGTCCTTCCGGGTGAGGGGGGCGGGGTCAGCGGCGCGCTGTTCGGTGTCGGCAAGGGCGAAGGCGCGTTGACGGTCGGCGCTTTGGCAAAGGCTCTGCCGGAGGGAGACTGGCAATTCGCCACGGCGCCGCAGAACCCTGAACTCGCGGCACTCGCCGTTGTCCTGGGCGGCTATGTCTTTACGCGCTACGGCAAGAAGCCGAGCCGCGCCGTGCGCCTCGGATTGCCGGCTGGCGCGGACGCGGCAAGGGTGCGTCGTATTGCCGACGGCGTTTTTCTCGCGCGCGACCTCGTCAACACGCCGACCAACGACATGGGCCCCGATGCGCTTGAAAAGGCGGTGCGCGACCTTGCGACAATCTATGATGCCGATGTCAGGGTGACGGCCGGGGAATACCTGCTGCGCAAGAATTTCCCGATGATCCACGCGGTCGGGCGCGCGTCTTCGCAGGCGCCGCGCCTCATCGACATGCGCTGGGGTTCCAAGTCAGCCCCCAAGGTGACGCTGATCGGCAAGGGCGTGTGCTTCGACACCGGTGGCCTCGACATCAAGCCGGCCTCCGGCATGCTCTTGATGAAGAAGGACATGGGCGGCGCGGCCAATGTGCTGGGGCTGGCCTCGATGATCATGGCCGCCAAGCTGAAGGTCCGGTTGCGCGTCCTTATCCCTGCCGTGGAGAATTCCATCGCCGCGAATTCCTTCCGTCCCGGCGACGTGCTAACGAGCCGCAAGGGCATAACGGTAGAGGTCGGCAACACAGACGCCGAGGGCCGCCTTGTCCTTGCCGATGCGCTGACGCTGGCCGACGAGGACGAACCGCAGATGCTGGTCGACATGGCGACCCTGACCGGGGCTGCGCGAGTGGCGCTCGGGCCGGACCTGCCGCCTTTCTATACGGACGACGAAAAGCTGGCCTCGGACCTTTCCAGCGCATCCGTGGCGGTGGAGGACCCGCTGTGGCGCATGCCGCTGTGGCGAGCTTACGATGCCAAGCTGTCGTCGAAGATCGCCGACATGAACAACGTCACCAGCGACGGTTTCGCCGGGTCGATCACGGCCGCACTTTTCCTCAAGCGCTTCGTCGAAAAGACGCACGCCTGGGTGCATTTCGACATCTTTGCCTGGAACCCGGTCGATCGCCCGCATGGGCCCGCTGGCGGCGAGGCGCAGGGCATTCGTGCGCTGGAAAAGGTGATTGTGGACCGCTTCGGGTAAGTTCAGGTGAGGACGGCCTGCGAACGGCGTCTTTCTGCGCTTCCGGTGCTCATGTACTGAATGTACACTCCGCTCCGGTTCTCGAAAGACGCCATTCTCGGCTCGTCCTGACCTGAATTGCGGCGGCCCATTGGAATGAAACGGAACCGAAACAATTTCCGGCGATGATGGGCGCATGGCGATTACCATCCGTCCGATCCAGGCATTGCGACTGTGGCAGCAGGTGGCGCTGCACGCGGTGCAGGACGATGCGCCGGACCTGACCATGCGCCAGATGGCGATCCTGTTCACCATCTATCTCGACGCGCCGCCGCATACGGTGCGCGGGCTGGCCGCCAAGCTCAACGTCACCAAGCCGGTGATTACGCGCGCGCTGGACACGATGGGGGCAATGAAGCTTGTGTCGCGCCATCGCGACGAGAAGGACAAGCGCAACGTCCTGATCCGCCGCACCGTGGAAGGCGCGCTCTATGTCGAGCGCTTCGGCGATGATATCATCGCCAAGGCCCTTGATCTCCCCCTATGATCGTCCTTTGTGAAGGCAGATTCTCTTGACCGTTCGCGACACCCGCCTGCATGCCTTTCGTCCCGATCTGGCCGATGCCCGCCTTGAAGGTGAGGTCATTGCCGAGCGCTTCGTGGCAGGGGCGCCGGCGAGGATCGCCGTACCGGTTGCCGATGTGCTGAAGGCCGCGCGGCCTGATTCCGGCATCAACACGCAGTTCCTTTTCGGCGACGACGTGCTTGTCTTTGAAAAGGCCGGCGGCTTTGCCTGGGTGCAGGCCGAACGCGACGGCTATGTCGGTTATGTCCGGGAAAGCGATCTAGCCGGACGCGACGTTGAACCGACGCATGTAGTGTCTGTGCCGCGCACCTTTCTTTATCCCGGCCCGGACCTGCGCTTTCCAAGGGCAGGCGAACTGTCGATGGGTTCGGCGGTGACGGTGACGGGTGCAGCCGAAACGCGCGGCACCCAATATGCCGTTCTGGCCAATGGACAGGCGGTGATCGCCAAGCACCTGATGCCGGTGGCGGACCGCGCCGCCGACTATGTTGCGGTGGCAGAGACCTTCCTTGGCACGCCCTATCTGTGGGGCGGCGTATCCGGCTTCGGCATCGATTGTTCCGGCCTCGTCCAGCTTTCGATGCGCATGGCGGGCCGCGACGTGCTGCGCGATTCCGACATGCAGGCGGCAGGACTTGGCGCGCCGCTCGATCCGGGCGCGGATTTTTCCGGCCTGCGGCGGGGCGATCTGGTGTTCTGGAAGGGTCACGTCGCCATCATGACCGATGGTGAAAACATGATCCACGCCAACGGTCATACCATGCTCGTGTCGCGGGAGGGCCTGCGCGACGCCATCGACCGCATCGGCTATCTTTATGGTGGGCCGACCGGGTTCAGAAGGCCCTGACGACGCGTCGGTCGATCACCGCGAAGTTGAGTGGTTTCACTTCCCGCTGCGGCGCAGGTGCTCGTCGAGGCGCGGCATGATTTCCACGAAATTGCACGGCATGTGCCGGTAGTCGAGCTGGGCTTTCAGGATGCCGTCCCACGCATCGCGGCATGCACCGGGCGAACCGGGCAGCACGAAGACGAAGGTGGCGTTGACGACGCCGCCGGTGGCGCGCGACTGGATCGTGGACGTGCCGATCTTGTCGTAGGACAGGCGGTGGAAGACTTCCGAGAAGCCGTCCATGCGCTTTTCGAAGATCGGTTCCAGCGATTCCGGCGTGACGTCGCGGCCTGTGAAACCGGTTCCGCCGGTGGTGATGATGACGTCGATGCCGTCATCCTTCGACCATGCGAGAACCTTGTCGCGGATCTTGTCCTTGTCGTCGGTGACGATGTCGCGGGCAGCGAGGATGTGGCCGGCTTCCACGATCCTGTCGGCGAGCGTCTGCCCGGACTTGTCATCGGCAAGCGTGCGGGTATCCGAAACGGTCAGCAGGGCGATGCCGACGGGAATGAACGCGCGGCCCTGGTTAGCTGACGCCATCGTTGCCCTCCCATGCAATGCTGCGCGTTGCAGCGACGAACCAGCCGGGGTGCCTGGCCCTGATGGCAACGGCGGCGCGCTTGGCGACGTTGCCGGTTTCGAAAAGGCCGAAACAGGTCGCGCCGGAACCGGACATGCGTGAAAATCCCGAACCGGCCTTGTCCAGCGCCTTAAGCGCTTCGCCAATCGTTGGCTGGATGCCGCGCGCAGTGGGTTCGAGATGGTTGTGTGTCGTCTCGAGCCAGTTGCGGAGCGAATGAAAATCGATCCTCGAGGGTGGGGGCGGCAGGCTTTCATTGTCGCGCCGCTCAAGTCTCTGGAAAATGTCGGGGGTTGATACCGCAACGCCCGGATTGACCAGCACCAGCGCCAGCGCCGGGAAGCCTGATATGGGCTCGACCACATCGCCGATGCCGGTCGCAATCAACGGCTTGGCTGACAGGCACATCGGCACGTCGGCGCCCAGAGAACGGGCGATCTCGGCCAGTTCACGCTGCCCGAGCCCGCAATTCCAGATATGGTTCAGTGCCTTGAGGACGGCAGCCGCATCGCTTGAACCGCCGCCGACGCCTGAGGCGACGGGCAGGTTCTTTTCGAGGCGGATGGAGATGGGCGGCAGGTTGGACGCACTGGCCAGCCTCAACGCATCGCGGGCGCGCAGGACGAGATTGGTCTCGTCGTCAGGCAGGCCGGGGCCGAACGGGCCGGTGATCGAAAACGCATCCGCGGCCGCCGGTTCCAGATGGAGCCGGTCGCCAAAGCGGGTGAACACGGCGAGGCTTTCAATGGTGTGATAGCCGTCGGGCCGACGGCCGGTAACGTGCAATGCAAGGTTGACCTTGGCAGGCGCGAGCACAGCCTCGGCCAGCGGCTCAGCCGGCGTCATCATAGGCTGAAGCGCACTCAATCCTTGGACAGCCGGTATTCGCCTGTTTCAGGATCCTTGACCAGCGTGCCGTGAGTGCCGTTTGCGGCCTGTTTCTCGGCGCGGCGGATTTTTGCGGTGACGCGCTCGGCCTCCTTGACGAAGGTGCGATAGCCTACATAGGCAACGACGCCGACGATGGCGAAGAAAATGATCTGCGGCATGTCAAAACTCCTCCGGCACTATGTCGGCATGCGAGGCCGATTGGGTCGGGTAGCTTGTCATCGTAATGGTTTCCCGCGTCTTTTCAAAGGCCGAAGCGTGACCAAAGCGCGCGTTCTTGTGCCGCATCGATCAAGCCATCGGCTGCCGATGCCGCGATGTGCGCCGCGCCGATGCTCGAACCGAACGGCGAGAAGCGGGACAGCAGGCCGCGCTGGGCGCTGATGAGCTTGAGCTGGGTCTTAGGTCCGTAGCGTTCCTTGAGAACCGAGCGCATGTCGCCAAGCGCATCGACGAGGCCGAGTTCCAGGCCCTTCTTGCCGGTCCAGAACAGGCCGGTGAACATGTCGGGATCGTCCTTCAGCTTTGCGCCGCGCCGGGTGCGAACCAGATCGATGAAGGTGTCGTGGATTTCGAGTTGCAGCGCCTTCAGCCGGTCGATGTCTTCCTTCTTTTCCGGCTTGAAGGGATCGAGAACCGACTTGTTCTTGCCGGCTGTGTGGACGCGGCGCTCGACGCCGATCTTCTTCATCAGTTCTGGAAAGCCGAAAGAGGCGGAGACGACGCCGATCGAGCCGACGATGGAGGAGGGGTCGGCGATGATCTCGTCACCGGCAACCGCGATCATGTAGCCGCCGGAAGCTGCGACATCCTCGACGAACACCAGCACTTTCTTATTCTTCTCGATGGCGAGGTCTCGGATGCGCTTGAAGATGAGGCGCGACTGCACCGGCGAGCCGCCCGGCGAATTGATGGAGAGCGCGACGGCCGGCGCGTCGAAGGCGAAGGCCTTCTCGATCAGTCCGGCGCTGGAGGCGAGCGAAAGCGAGGATCGCATCGGGCCGCCGCCCGACATGATGGCGCCGTGCAACCGCACGACTGGGATGGTGACGATGGTGGAACGCCAGGATTTCGGCAGCAGGCGATTGATGAGGCGCTTCAATGAAAAGTCTCCATGGTCCTGCGAGGCATGTAGGGATTCAGATGGCAACGGCAATGCCGTCAATCGCCGAAAAGCGACGCCAGACCGTTGTTGATCATGTCGGTGTGCTGGGAAAAGCCGTCTCCGGGCGTGTCGTGCAGGACAAGGGCCGGGCAGATGGAGAGCTTGCCGCGCGCGCCGCGGATGGCGCGGACGACGATGCGGATGGCGGCGGCATCGGCGCGCGGATGCACGGCGAGGATCTCGGTGTCGCCGAAACGGCCGGATAGCGCATCGAGGATGGGGCGCAGCGATTCCGGCCGCGCGATGATGGCGATGCCGCCGCGCGGGCGCGTGACGGCGGCCGCACTTCGCACCCAGCTTTCGAACAGGCCGTCTTCCATGACATGCGCCTGTCGCTTGAGATCGTCGGGCGTGGCCCTGTCCCAGGCGGCGTTGAAGGGTGGGTTCATGATGACGAAATCAAACGAATTGTCGGCAAGGCCGGCGGCGTTGCGGGCGTTGCCGGCGAGCGTGACGTCGGCGCGCAGCACCGAAGCGCGGTGGCCGAGATGGGCATTGGCGGGATGGGCGAGCGTGGCGTCGGCAAAGGCGGCCATCTCGTGCGAGCGCTCGACCAAGACGGCGCTGGCGTTGGAGCAGCGGGTGAGCGCGGCAAGGCCGGCGGCGCCCGCGCCAGCGCCGAAATCGGCCAGCCGTCCGGCGAAACCGGAGGGAACTGCCGCCGCCAGCATCATGGCGTCCATGCCGGCGCGGTGGCCGCTCTTGGCCGGCTGCACCAGCCAGAACCGCCCGCGATGGAAGGCATCCACGGTGTGGGCCGGCATCACGTCGAGATCGGCCTCGGTGCTCATGGTTCGCGGATTTCGTTGGCGATGCCGGCGTCGACGAGGATCTTGCGTGCGGCATCGGCCTTTTCGGCATCGACCAGGATGCGGCGCGGCAGGATGCCGAGCGAGCCGTCGAGCACGCTCATGTTCTGGTCGGCGACGAGAAAGGCAATGCCGGCGTCGCGCATCAGGGACTCCACGAAGGAGATGATGACGGCGTCGTTGGTGCGGACAAGTTCAATCATGGCGCAGGTTCGCAGGTTGCCGCGCCGATGTAAACGCAAGCGGGGCCGAGCGCCAGTGCCGCGCCTCGGTCATTTCGACTGGAAATGCGCCTTCAGCCTGTCGATGTCCGCGGCGGACCAGTCCTTGACGTCGGTGACTTCGATCCATGCGTCGATATAGTGCTGCGGCGCGTAGACATGGCCGTGGCCGATGGGGGCGGTGGTGGCGGTGGCCATATCGACCAGCAATTGCAGGAAGCTGACGACGGGATACCAGCGCAGCGACGGCGAGACGTCGGGCCCGCGCGGTTCGTTCATCCATTCCGGCGCGCGATAGAGGGAGAGCGGATCGAAAAAGGTGACGGAATCGCTGGCGTACTGGAGATAGACCACGCGCATCGGTCCCCAATGCGCGCCGGGGATAGCAAGCGCGTTTTGCTGGCTGGTGAAGCGCACATAGGAGCCGTCGCGAAAGCGCGGCAGCCAGAACGGCGAGCCTTCGTTGCGGCGGTTGGTGATCGAGCGCCAGATGCTGCTGGAAAAGGGCGGGCCGCTCAGCAATGCGCCCTGGTAGGGATCGGCCAGAACCTCGAACAGCTCGTTCGAACGCTCGGTGTTCATCGCGCCGAGACTGAGGCCGTAGAGGTAGAGCCTGGGCCGGTGGTCCTTGGGAAGCGTTGTCCAGTAGCCGTAGATTTCGTGGAAAAGCGCGCGCGAGGCTTCGCCGCCGTAGCCCGGCTCGACCAGCAAAGAGAGCCAGCTTGCGAGATAGGAATACTGGATCGCGGCGCTGGCGACATCGCCGCCGCGCAGGTATTCCAGCGTATCCATAGCCGCCGCATCGACCCAGCCGGTGCCGGTCGGCGTGACGATGACGAGGACGGAACGGTCGAAACCGCCGACGCGCTTCAATTCGTCCAGAGCCAGCCTGGCGCGCGCTTCGGGCGTTTCGGCGGAATTGAGGCCGGCATAGACGCGGATCGGCTCGCGCGCTTCGTGGCCGAGGAATGCGCCGATATCCTTGGCTGACGGGCCTGAGGCGATGAATTCGCGACCTGCGCGGCCAAGGTCGTTCCAGTCCAGAAGCGAGGCTGCACTTCCGGTCTTGGTCGGGTCGGTCGGCTGCACCGCGTCGGTTTCGATCAGTTCGTCGAAGGCGCGGTAGGAACTGTCGGCGACGTGCAGCGCGTAACGCAGCAGCACGCCATTGGCCAGGCTGGTGAAGATGGCGAGCGCCGCAGCGACGCCGATGACGTTGGCAACGCGGCGCGGCACGTAGCGGCGCAGCCATCCGGCGATGACGCGAAGGGTGAGATCGAACAGGCGGGCGACGACAAGAAGCAGCGCGAATGTGACAAGCGCGATCAGCGCAATCCTGAGCGGATAGACGCTGTCGACCGGCTCCATGCCCATCAGGTCGCGGATCGAATTCTGCCAGCCGGTTGCCTTCCACAGGAACACCAGCGCGACCAGCGCGCAGATTGCCGAAGCGCCTTGCTTGATCCACGCGCCGGCGTTGCCCTTGGGTTGCGGCAGTTCCAAATAAGCCCACAGCCACGACGCAAAGACGCCGATGCCGTAGCCGGCGCCGAATGAGAAGCCGGCCAGGACGCCCTGCACCAGATAGGCGCGCGGGATCAGCGAAGGGGTGAAGGAGGCCGCGAAGAACAGCGTGCCCAAAAGCAGGCCAGTCGTCGAAAACGACCACCACAGCCGTGAAGCGAGGTTCTTGATCATGCTGTGGCTCTCGCGATCCGGGAGGGGGCTGCCATGTCACCAACCTAATGGTGCATCGGGCAAAGGGAAACCCTTGGCGCGGACGCCGCGCCAATTCGCCACTTGCCGTATTTGCGCCATCTCCCTAGAGTCTGGCGCGGTGGGTAAGCGCCGTCGCAGGCTTTTTTCGGACGGGAGTTCTGGTTGGGTATTGTTGTCAATCTCGAAGGCGGCAAGCGCGAAGCCGCTTCAATCAAGGATCTGATCGATCTGACCGCTTCGGATATGGGGCGCGTCAACGAGCTTATATTGTCCAAGGCCGGCTCGGACGTGCAGATGATCCCCGAGGTTGCCAATCACCTGATTTCATCGGGCGGCAAGCGCCTGCGCCCAATGCTGACGCTGGCTGCGGCGCAGATGTTCGGCTACTCGGGCGACAGCCACATAAAGCTCGCCACCAGCGTCGAGTTCATGCACACCGCAACGCTTCTTCATGACGACGTGGTGGATGAGAGCGGCATGCGGCGCGGCAAGAAGACCGCGCGCATGATCTGGGGCAACCAGGCAAGCGTGCTGGTCGGAGACTTCCTGCTGGGGCAGGCGTTCCGCATGATGGTCGATGTCGGATCGCTGGATGCGCTCGACATCCTGTCGTCGGCCGCATCGATCATCGCCGAGGGCGAGGTCATGCAGCTTGCCGCTGCCAAGAACCTGGAGACCACCGAGGACGAGCATTTCGCCGTCATCAAGGCCAAGACCGCCGCGCTGTTTTCAGCCGCCGCCGAAGTCGGGCCGGTGATTGCCAATGCGTCCCGCACCGACCGCGCCGCATTGCGCTCCTACGGCATGAATCTCGGCCTCGCCTTCCAGTTGATCGACGATGCGCTGGATTACGGCGGATCGAGCCAGGACCTCGGCAAGAATGTCGGCGACGATTTCCGCGAAGGCAAGGTGACGCTGCCGGTGATCTTGGCTTACCGGCGCGGTTCGGCTGCCGAGCGGGCTTTCTGGAAGAAGGCGATCGAGGACAATGTTGCCGACGACGCCGGCCTGGAAAAGGCAATCGGCCTGATGGCGCGCCACGGCGCGATTGCCGATACCATCGGCAGGGCGCGACACTTCGGCGAAATCGCCCGCGATGCGCTGGCGCCGCTGGAAGCCACGCCGCAGAAGTCGGCGCTGATCGATGTCATCGACTTCTGCATCAGCCGCGTGAACTAGGCAATCGCCGTCGGTTCACCCGACGGCCTCTTTCCAATCCTTGTGCGAATGGGAGCGGTCGGCCAGCGTTTCGATGACGCGGCAATCGCCGACGCGCCCTTGCGCGCATTCCTCGACCATTTTTTGCAACTCCTTGCGCAACGCCTTGAGGCTGGCGATGCGCTGGTCCACTTCCTTCAGCCTTTCCTTGGCGATGTGGTCCGCTTGCGCGCAGGAATGGTCGGGCTTGTCCTGCAGTGAAAGCAGGGTGCGGATTGCATCGACCTCGAAGCCGAGTTCGCGCGCGTGCCGGATAAAGGCGAGGCGGGCCACCGCGGGCTGGCCGTAGCGGCGCTGCTGGCCCTCGGTGCGCAGCGTCTCCGGCATCAGGCCGATCTGCTCGTAGTAGCGGATCGTCGGCACCTTGAGGTCCGCGCGCCGCGCCAGCTCACCAATTGAAAAGGCCATGAAAATTCCTCTTGATCCTCTAGTGACTAGAGAGATTACGGTGATTTTCAAATGGAGTCACCAAAGATGAGCGAACAGTGTTGCGGCCATGATCACGCGGATGGGAAGGCGCCGCATTCCCACTCCCATTCCAGTACTTGCGACCATGACCACAACCATGCCCATGCGCACGAAGATGGCCATTCATGCGCGCATGATCACGGGCATTCCCATGCGGACAAGCACCCGGTTGCGGCGGATTCGGGCCACACCTGCTGCTCCGGCGGCGTGCCGGTTTTCGACGGCATGGACAGCCGTTACAAGCGCATCTTGTGGGCGGTCATCGCGATCAACGGCGCGATGTTCCTGACCGAGATGACCGCAGGGCAGCTTGCCGGTTCGCAGGCGCTGAAGGCCGACGCGCTGGACTTCCTCGCCGACACCGTAACCTACGGCCTGAGCCTTGCCGTGATCGGGGCGAGCCTGCGCACGCGGGCGACTGCCGCCCTGTTCAAGGGCCTGTCGCTCAGCCTGATGGCAGTGTGGGTGTTCGGCTCGACCGTCTACCAGACGCTGATACTGGGCGTGCCGAGTGCGCAAGTGATGGGCTTCATCGGCTTGCTTGCGCTCGCCGCCAACGTTGCCTCGGTGGTGTTCCTTCTGCCCTACAAGGATGGCGACGCCAACGTGCGCTCGGTCTGGCTCTGCTCGCGCAACGATGCCATCGGCAATGTCGTGGTGATGGCGGCGGCGCTTGGCGTCTGGGGAACCTCGTCGGCATGGCCGGACCTTGCGGTCGCGGCGATGATGGCGGGCCTTTTCCTGACGTCTTCGGTGCAGATCCTTCGCCAGGCCTGGGCCGAGTATCGGGTTGAAAACCAACAGGCCGCGCTGCCCGCCGAATAAGGGCGCAACCGGCGGGGCTGGCTGTCTGCCCCGCCGGTCGCCGGACCGATCAGGCTGCGCGCTTGCCTTCCATTGGCTTCACGTTCTGGTTCATCCGGAACATGTTTATCGGATCATAGCGGCGCTTGATCTCGACCAGCCGCCTGTAGTTGGCGCCATAGGCGGCTTCGACGCGATCCACTTCGTCTTCCGGCATGAAGTTGATGTAGGCGGTGCCAGCTGCGAAAGGCTTGGCCGCTTCATAGATGCCGCGTGCCCAGCCGATGCAGGTCTTGTCCATGCTGGCCTCGCGCCAGCGCGCATGGACGTTCATGACGAAATGCGAGCTTCGCTGCGGGAATGCCGTGGCATGTGGAGGCACGCGACCGGCGGCACCGCCGACATGGCCGACGAAAATCTCGCATTCGGGACCCGGAAGCTTGCGGATGGCCGAAGCAAGCACGCCGACCGCCGAATCCGGCAGTTCGATGAAGTCGTGGCTCTTCCAGTAATTGCGGGCGCCGGGCGTGAGCAGCGGGTCGAACGCCTGTTGCCAGCCGGTGAAAGGATTGGGGCCGACGACATCGACGATCGGCTTGCCGATGCCGCGCAGGCGCGCCATTGCCTTTTCGCCTTCCTTTAGGTCGCCGCCATAGCACATGGCCAGAACCACCACCTCCTTGCCGTGCCATTCAGCAGGCAGGAAGGGCAGCGGCGGCGCTTGCCGCATGACCACCCAGCAGGTGAGTTCGTCGGGGGCTTTTTCCAGGGCTGCCCGGTATTCGCGCATGACGTTTTCGACATCTGCAAACGGATGGACGACGAGACCGGACAGGACTTGCGGGCCGAATTTATGCAGCTGGAAGTCGAAGGCCGTTACGATGCCGAAATTGCCGCCGCCGCCACGCAATGCCCAGAACAGGTCCGGATTTTCCGCCACGCTGGCGCGCACAAGCTCGCCCTTGGCCGTGACCACATCGGCAGAATGAAGGTTGTCCAGCGTCAGGCCGAACTTGCGCGTCGTCCAGCCGAAACCACCGCCGAGGGTGAGGCCGGAAATGCCGGTGGTGGAGTTGATGCCGGTTGGCACGACCAGCCCGAAGGCCTGCGTTTCCTTGTCGACATCGGCAAGCGTTGCGCCGGGCTCAACGGTGGCGCGCCTGCCGGCGACGTCGACACGCACGGACTTCATCGGCGACAGGTCGATCATCATGCCGCCTTCGCAGACTGCGGTTCCGGCAATGTTGTGGCCGCCGCCGCGCACCGAGACCAGCAGGTGGTTGTCATGGGCGAAGCGGACGGCGCTGATGACGTCGGAGGCACCGACGCAACGCACAATCAGCCCCGGCTTGCGGTCGATCATGGCGTTCCAGATCGAGCGCGCCTCGTCATAGGCAGCATCTTCCTTACGCAAGAGAGTGCCGCGCAATTGCGTCGAGAGCGCTTCGAGAGCCGCGGCATTTACGCTTGTCTTTCCGAACTCGAGGGTTGTGAGGGTCAAATCTTTCATGGGTTCCTCCCGATTTGACTGCGGAATGCCCCCCTCTTTGTTGCCCGGCGGATTGTGCGCCTATATTAGCAATCTCACAAGTAAATCACTGTGTCGCGCGGCTTGTGCGGCACCGCGCCGTAAGCTCACGAGCGGGTTCGAAATGGCGGTGGAATTGCGAGTGACCTGATTGTGACAGCTAGCGGATTGAAGCTGCATCGCAAAAAGGCCATGCTTTGCAGCGACATGAGATTTTGCGGCGGGCCCCGGCAGGTTGTCGGGGCGATTTCGTCTGAAAGGAATACGATGCGGCAAAGACGCGTTCGCTGGCTCGCGGGCCTGGCTATGATGACCGGGCTGGTGTTTCCGGGTCAGGCTGTTGTTGCCCAGGAAGCAGCAAAACCAATTGAAATAACTTCGTTTTCCGGTGCGTTCCTGGCTGCCCGCGTTGCTGAAGGCGACAACGACCTCGACAACGCGATCACCTATTACAAGCAGGCGCTGGCCTTCGCGCCGGACGACACGACGCTGCAGCAAAGCCTGATGCTTTCGCTGATCGCGCAAGGCCGTTTCGACGAATCGCTGCCCTATGCCGACAAGCTGAAAGAGGTGCCGGACGTCGAGCGCTTCTCGCGCCTGGCGCTGGCGGTCGATACATTCCGCAAGAAGGATTACCCGAAGGCGGAGTATTGGCTGAAGCTGTCGCTGCAGGCCGATCTGGATCGGTTGATTGCCGGCGTGATGACTGGCTGGGCGCGTGCCGGGGCAGGTGACGGCGCTGACGCCATGGCCTATGTCGACAAGCTGCAGGGGCCGGAATGGTTCGACCTTTTCAAGTCGTATCATCGCGCCCTCATCGCCGACGCCAGCGGGCTGAAGGACAAGGCGCGCGAGGCCTATGAAGCGACGGTGAAGAATTCGGCAGCGGCGGGTGCTGCACCCGAAACATGGCTGCGCTGCGTGGAATCCTATGCCCGCTTCCTTGCCCGCAATGGCGAGAAGGACAAGGCGCTGGAAGCGCTCGACCAGGCCGAGACGTTCGTTTCCGGCAAGATCGAGATCTCGGCGCTGCGCGAGCAGATCAGCAAAGGCGACAAGATCGAGCCGCTGGTGGCCAATCCGGCCGAGGGTGCGGCCGAAATACTGATCAACCTGGCGACCGCTCTGAACCGTGGCGGCGGCGAGCCGTTTGTGCGGCTCTATCTCGAATATGCGCTGGCGCTGAAGCCGAACAGCGACACCGCGCTGGTGCAGCTTGCGGCGGTGGCCGAACAGCAGCGCGACGGCGAACGCGCGATCAGCTTCTACAAGCGCATTCCCGAGACCTCGCCGCTGAAGGAAGTGGCAGAGTTGCAGCTTGGCCTGAACCTTGCCGACCTCAACCGCAACGACGAGGCGATCGCGCATCTGAAGAAGCTGGTGGAGGCGCGGCCCGACGAAATGCGCGGCTATATCGCGCTGGGCGGGGTCTACGCCTCGAAGGAGGATTTCCGAGCTGCCGCCGATCTCTACGACAAGGCGGCCGAGCGCCTGACCAACCCGCAGCCGGAGAACTGGAACATCTTCTACCAGCGCGGCATCGCCTATGAGCGGCTGAAGGATTGGCCGAAGGCCGAGCCGAGCTTCCGCAAGGCGCTGGAACTCAACCCGGACCAGCCGCAGGTGATGAACTATCTCGGCTATTCCTGGGTCGACAAGAACATGAACCTCAAGGAAGCGCTGGAGATGATCCAGAAGGCTGTCGACCTTAGGCCGAGCGATGGCTACATCGTCGATTCGCTGGGCTGGGCCTATTACAAGCTTGGCCGCTTCGAGGACGCGGTGCGTGAACTGGAGCGCGCCGTTTCGCTGAAGCCGGAAGACCCGGTGCTGAACGACCACCTTGGCGACGCCTATTGGCGCGTTGGCCGCAAGCTGGAAGCGACCTTCCAGTGGAGCTACGCCCGCGACCTGAAGCCCGATCCAGACGTGCTTGCATCGGTGCAGGAAAAACTCGCCAAGGGCCTGCCGCCGATCGAGGCGAACACCGCACAGGACACGCCGCCCGAAAAGCCCAAGCCGGCCACCGAGCCGAAGGGCTAGGTTAGACAGCGACTGCGACGGTCCGTCGGCGCGTCAGCCGGCGGACATGATCAGCAAGGCGATGAAGGCGGGTATGGCTGCGATCGCCAGCCCGGTCGTATGTTTCTCGAGCTTTTTGTAGATAAACATTGACGTTGCCGCGCAGACCGGCAGCGAGAGAAAGAACGTCAGCAGGACATAGTCGAAAAATCCCCCCGACAGAAAGCCGTTGGCATTCGTCATCATGCCGATCAGCGGCAACAGGGCCAGCAACGATCCGAGCCAATTGAGGACGTTGAGCACTGTGAAAAGAATATCGACGATTGCTTTGACCAACGGCGCCCCCGGCATACGAACCGGAAAATAGTCGATATTCGTAAACGTGTGGGAAAACCGCGGTGAGGTTTGCAGCACGTGGCCGAGGCCGATTGCCTTGACGCCTATGGACGGGGGCACTAGGGAAGTCCGCATCCTGCCATTGCCGCCGAGGCCATTCCCGTGAGCGCCGATCTTCCCGCCCATATGCATCCCAGCCGTTCGTTCCAGGGGCTGATCCTGACCCTGCACAACTACTGGGCCAACTACGGTTGTGTCGTGCTGCAACCCTACGACATGGAGGTGGGCGCGGGCACTTTCCACCCCGCGACGACGCTGCGCGCGCTGGGCCCGAAGGCCTGGAACGCCGCCTATGTGCAGCCGTCGCGCCGGCCCAAGGACGGGCGCTATGGCGAAAACCCGAACCGGCTGCAGCACTACTACCAGTATCAGGTGATCCTGAAGCCCAATCCGGACAATTTGCAGGAGCTTTACCTCGGTTCGCTGAACGCAATCGGCGTCGATCCGCTGCTGCACGATATCCGCTTCGTCGAGGACGACTGGGAAAGCCCGACGCTGGGCGCGTGGGGGCTTGGCTGGGAGTGCTGGTGCGACGGCATGGAAGTGTCGCAGTTCACCTATTTCCAGCAGGTGTGCGGCATCGAATGCGCTCCGGTGGCGGGCGAACTGACCTACGGTCTGGAGCGCTTGGCCATGTATGTGCAGGGCGTCGACAACGTCTACGACCTCAATTTCAACGGCCGCGAGGGCGCCGAAAAGGTGACCTATGGCGAGGTTTTCCTGCAGGCCGAGCAGGAATATTCGCGCCACAATTTCGAGTTCGCAGACACGGAGCGGCTGTTCCGCCACTTTGTCGATGCCGAGAAGGAATGCCTTGCATTGCTGGCGGCCGGTGCGCCGACCGATGGCGGCCCGCATCGCATGGTGCTGCCGGCCTACGACCAGTGCATCAAGGCCTCGCATTGCTTCAACCTGCTCGATTCCCGCGGCGTCATTTCGGTGACCGAGCGGCAAAGCTACATCCTGCGCGTGCGCAACCTCGCCAAGGCCTGTGGCGAGGCGTTCCTTCTGACCGACGCCGGCGGGTTTTCCCTGGTCGGGGAGGCTGCATAAATGCCCGATCTTCTGCTTGAACTTCGCTCCGAGGAAATCCCCGCCCGCATGCAGCGCAAGGCGGCGGGCGACCTGAAGAAAATGGTGACGGACGGGCTGGTGGATGCCGGGCTGACCTACGAGGCGGCGCGCGAATACTGGACGCCGCGCCGGCTGACGCTGGACATTCGCGGGCTGACCGCGCGTTCCAAGGACATTCACGAGGAGCGCAAGGGGCCGAGCACGAAGGCGCCCGAACAGGCGATCCAGGGTTTTCTGCGGTCGGCCGGACTGAACTCGATTGACGAGGCGCACGTCCATACCGATCCGAAGAAGGGCGATTTCTACGTCGCCCATGTCTCGAAGCCGGGCAGGGCGGCCGAAGAGATCATCGCCGATTTGATGCCCGGCATCATCAAGTCCTTCCCATGGCCGAAGTCGATGCGGTGGGGCGCGGCGTCCGGTCCGAAGGGGATGAGCTATCGCGGCGTCGAAGGGCGCGGCGGCGACGCGCTGCGCTGGGTGCGGCCGCTGCAATCGATCCTGTGCACGTTTGGACCGGAAACCGAGGAGCCGGTGGTGGTCGACTTCGAGGTCGACGGCATCCGTTCCGGCAACGTGACCTACGGCCATCGCTTCCACGTGCCGGGCGCAATCACCGCCAAGCGCTTCGATGACTATGTGACCAAGCTCGAAGCGGCAAGGGTCGTACTCGACGCCGACCGGCGCAAGGAAATCATCCTGTCGGATGCGAAGAACCTTGCCTTTGCCAACGGGCTGGACCTTGTCGAGGACGAGGGCCTGCTGGAAGAAGTGTCCGGGCTGGTCGAGTGGCCGGTGGTGCTTCTTGGCGAGTTCGAACAGGACTTCCTCGCCATTCCGCCGGAAGTGATCCGGCTGACCATTCGCGCCAACCAGAAGTGCTTTGTCTCGCGCCCGCAAGGTGAAGGCGAAGCGCTCGCCAACCGCTTCCTGCTGGTCGCCAATATCGAGGCGAAGGACGGCGGCAAGGAGATCGCCCACGGCAACGGCAAGGTGGTGCGGGCACGGCTTTCCGATGCGGTGCATTTCTGGAAGACCGACCAGGCCAATGTGCCTGACCTCGACCAGTTGAAGGGCTCAGCCGACAAGTTCGGGTTGGATCTTTCAAAGCCGCTCGACCAGCGCATGGCGCGCCTCGACCACTTGAATGTTACGTTCCACGCCAAGCTTGGCACGCAAGGGCAGCGGGTGGAGCGCATTCGCGAACTGGCGCGCGAGATTGCGCCGATTGTCGGTGCAAATCCTGATCTCGCCGCCCGCGCTGCGGTGCTGGCCAAGGCCGACCTGACAACCGAAATCGTCGGCGAGTTCCCCGAACTGCAAGGAGCGATGGGCCGCAAATACGCGCTGCTGCAAGGCGAGGATGCCTCGGTCGCGGCGGCAATCGAAGATCACTACAAGCCGCAAGGGCCTTCCGACCGCGTTCCGACCGATCCGGTTTCGGTCGCCGTGGCGCTGGCCGACAAGCTCGATACGCTGGTGGGTTTCTGGGCCATCGACGAGAAGCCTACCGGCTCGAAGGACCCATTTGCGTTGAGACGGGCCGCGCTGGGCGTGGTGCGGATGTTGGTCGAGAATGGGGTGCGCTGCGGGTTGAGAAGCCGCGTTGTAGAGCGTAGCGCTCTAGCATTACTTGTGATGCTCAAGGGAGAGGAATTCAGGGCTAGAGGCTCGGCAGCTTTCACGGGAACGATCAAAAACGTCCTATCCGCTGACGAAGCGAAAGGCCTTGCCTATCGGATGGTCGATGCCGACGAAGGCGCAAGCGAGGCTGCGCTGCTTCAACGGAACGAAGCGATACTCGCCGACCTCCTTTCCTTCTTCCACGACCGCCTGAAGGTCTATCTTCGCGATCAGGGTGCACGTCACGATCTGATCGACGCGGTGATCACGCCTGAATCCGACGACCTTCTCACCATCGTCCGTAGGGTCGAGGCGCTGGGCAAATTCCTTGAAACGGATGACGGCAAGAACTTGCTGGCCGGCACCAAGCGCGCGGCCAACATCCTCGCTGCCGAGGAGAAGAAGGGCACCGCGGTTGCGGACGCCGTCGAGCCTTCGCTGTTCAAGGAAGACGCGGAGAAAAAGCTGTTTGACGCGGTGAATCAGGCGGAGAACAAAGCTGGCGAAGCGATTCAAAAGGAAGACTTTTCCGGCGCCATGCTGGCGCTTAGCGTTTTGCGTGAACCGGTTGATTCATTCTTTGAACAGGTGCTGGTCAATGATGACGATCTGGCGGTGCGGGCAAACCGCCTTGCATTGTTGACGCGCATCCGCGCAGCGACCGATCAGGTCGCGGATTTCTCCAAGATCGCTGGATAGGCCGGGCCGGTAGTGCTGGCAGGTCAGCGCTCCAGTAGGATGACCTGCACGCGACTTGTGTAGACGTCGACCTGGATCAGCGACCGGCCATTGGTGATGGCGCGGCGCGTGGCGGCGTCCATTGCGCCGCGTTGCTCAAGCATCTTCTGGAGACGCGAACGCTGCTGATTGGTCTTGAACCAGCGGTCGCTTTCGTCCTCGGGATCGACCTGCCCGAAGCGATGCCAGTTGGCGCGATCTTGCCTCACCATCTGCGCCGCGCTGTCGAGCGGATAGCCGTCGCTGGCGAAATGGTCGTCTTGCGAGATGCGGGCGACATAGCTGCCGAGAAACGTGTCGGCCATTGCTGGCAGTGTCAAAAAACCAAGCAAGACGGTGGCCGCGAACGGCTTCAAGATCCAGTGCATGACGTCCCCCCACTCACGTTCTGGCAATTGGGGGCAGGCTGCCTTGTGCGGCAACCGATTGCAATTCATGCAAAAGGACGTGGTTTACCGCGCTTGCGGGGCAGGGTTGCGGTTTGCCGCCATGGGTTGGGCCGAAGTTGCAGGCGCATCAGCGGGCGCAGTGGCACCGCCATCAGCGGAAGCCTGCTGAGGCTGGGCGCTGGCTGTTGCCGGTGCGAACACGTCGCCGACGAGGCCGCCACGGATGACCATCGGCGCAAAGTGGGCCTTGGACGAAGTCTTCTTCGGAATAGCTGCCACCTTCTCATAGGTTACCGGCGGCCACGGCGTGCCATAGGCGACGATGGACGGGCTGATGACTTCCGGTTCGACGGATGCCGTGGAAGGCAATTGCTGCCAACTGCCCGGCGTCATCTGGCCAAGCGCCTGCTGGGACGGGTCGGCGGGGGTCTCGGGCTTGGCGGAATCGGTTGCCGCGACTTTGATGGGGTCCGGCGCGCCCATGACCACGATGGACGGCGTAGCGGCCGGTGCGGGCTCGCCGAAAGTGACGAATGACGAGGCCGCCGCGCTGCCCGTCATGGCTGCAAGCGAAATCATTCCAATCGTGATGATACGCAAGGACAAGAGCTTGTTCCCCCAGCTTTCACCACGACCATAGTGCGGGAGCGTTGATATCCGCTTGTGAGCACGCTTTGCATTTTAATGAATTGGCTTTTGCCGACGACGCTTGCCGCTTTCCGCCTGCCGCTGTAGGCAGGCGCCAGAAAGGTTTGGCCCGTGGCTGAGATACTTCCTGCCGACAAGGCACTGGACCGTGCGCTGGCGCTGCTTCAGGCGGGCGAGGTCGTCGCCATACCGACCGAGACGGTCTACGGGCTGGCCGGCGACGCCACCAATGGCGAGGCTGTCGCGCGCATTTATGAAGCCAAGGGCAGGCCGCGCTTCAACCCGCTGATCGCCCATGTCTGCGAGTTGGAAATGGCCGAGCGTGTAGGCGTGTTCGATCCTTTGTCGCGCAAGCTGGCCGAACTGTTCTGGCCCGGACCGCTGACGCTTGTGGTGCCGCTGAAGGCCGATGCTGGCATCCATCCGCTGGCGACTGCCGGCCTCGACACGATTGCGCTACGCATGCCGCGCGGCTTCGGCAACAGGCTGATCGCAGCACTTGGCAGGCCGCTTTCGGCACCCAGCGCCAACAGTTCGGGCCACATAAGCTCGACCTCGGCGGAGGCGGTGGCGGCTGACCTCGGCAAGCGCATCAAGTTGGTAGTCGATGGTGGCGCAACGCCCGTCGGCGTGGAATCGACAATCGTCAGGGTGGACGACGGCAAGCTGAAACTGTTGCGGCCGGGCGGCATTGCGGCCGAAGAGATCGAGGCCGCCATTGGCATGAAGCTGGAACGGGGTGCGAAGGGCATCCAGGCGCCGGGCATGATGGCATCGCATTATGCGCCGAACGCGGCGATGCGGCTCAATGCGGTAAGCGTGGGCCAAGGCGAGGCGCTGCTCGCCTTCGGGCCGTCGCGCGCCAAGGGGGCCGATCACGCGGCCATGACGCTCAATCTGTCGCCAACCGGCGATCTGCGCGAAGCGGCGACGAACCTGTTTTCCTTCATGCGCGAACTGGACGCCAGCGGCGCGGGCGTCATCGCCGTCGAGTCTGTTCCCACGCAGGGTTTGGGCGAAGCGATCAACGACCGGCTGGCGCGGGCGGCTGCGCCGCGTGACATGGCCGAGGCCGGGGAATAGGTTTGCGCGCATGAACGATGCCGTCACTCAACTCGATCCCGCCCTTGTCCAGCGTTTTGCCAAAATTGTCGGCGACAAATATGCGTTGCACGCGCCGGACGACATCGCGCCCTATCTGATCGAGCCGCGCGGGCTGTGGCATGGCCGCAGCCAGCTCGTGCTGAGGCCGGGCAGCGTGGACGAGGTGAGCCGGATCCTCAGGCTTGCCACGGAGACACGCACGCCGGTGGTGCCGCAAAGCGGCAATACCGGGCTGGTCGGCGCACAGGTACCGGACGCGAGCGGCAGGCAAGTGGTGCTGTCGCTGTCCAGGCTGAACCGCATCCGCGAGATCGATGTCCAGTCCAATACGGTAACGGCAGAGGCGGGCGTCATCCTGCAGACGCTTCAGCAGGCGGCGGATGGCGTGGACCGGCTGTTTCCGCTTTCGCTGGGCGCGCAGGGCTCATGCCAGATCGGCGGCAACCTTTCCTCCAATGCAGGCGGCACCAATGTGCTGGCCTATGGCAATGCGCGCGAACTGTGCCTTGGCGTTGAAGTGGTGCTGCCGACCGGCGAGGTATTCGACGATCTGCGCAAGCTGAAGAAGGACAACACCGGCTACGACCTGAAGAACCTGTTCGTCGGGGCAGAGGGCACGCTGGGCGTGATCACGGCTGCGGTGTTGAAGCTGTTCCCGAAGCCGAGGGGCCGCGAGGTGGCCTTTGTCGGCCTGCCATCGGCTGAGGCGGCCCTTGCCCTGTTTGGAGCGGCTGGTGCACGTGCCGGCAGCGCGCTGACCGCATTCGAGTTGATTGGCAAGCGCCCTTACGATTTCACGCTTGCCCATGCGAGCGGCGTGGTGCGCCCGCTGGAAGGCGACTGGCCTTGGTATGTGCTGACCGAGATTTCTTCCGGACGCTCGGCGGAGGACGCGCGTGCCCTCATCGAAGACATATTGTCTGCGGCATTCGATGCGGAAATCATTGGCGATGCGGTGATCGCCTCCAGCCTTGCGCAGGCGCAGGCCTTCTGGAATTTCCGCGAATTGTTGCCGGAAGCGCAGAAGCCGGAAGGCGCGTCGATCAAGCACGACATTTCGGTGCCGATTTCCTCCATACCGACTTTCATCGAGCGGGCGGAAAAGGCGGTGGCTTCCGTCAGCCCCGGCGCGCGCATCGTCTGCTTCGGCCATATGGGCGACGGCAACCTGCATTATAATATCTCGCGCCCTGAGGGCGGCGACGACCAAGCCTTCCTCGACCTCTATCATGCGATGAACAAGGCCGTGCATGACGTGGTGCGGGCGCTCGACGGATCGATCTCCGCCGAGCATGGCATCGGCCAGTTGAAGCGCGACGAGCTGATCGCGACAGCGCCGCCGATGGCAATCGACCTGATGCGCCGGGTGAAGGCTGCCTTCGATCCGGCAGGCATCATGAATCCCGGTAAGGTTATCTGATCCTTTCCAATTCGCGGGGCCGGTCGGATTCCGCTAACCATCTGGCAGATCAGCAAAATTTAACCGACTTTTTTAAGCCCGCCGGTAAGGTGCGCACGCTACCGTCTGATCCATAACGAGGCTGGAAAACGGCCCGGGGAGAACCGGAAAACCGGCTCTCAGGAGAGACAGGAAGGCACTGATGAAATCTGGACTGAAGCCAGTCTGGGCGGGACGCAACATGCGCCTCGACCCGTTCCGCTTGCCGCAAGTGGTGAGCTACGCGACCCGCGACGACAGCGGTGACGTGACCTCCACAATCGATCATCGCGGCGCCGTCATCCGCCGCACGCTGGAGATGAGCGGTCTTCCCGCCATAATCGCGCTGCCGGCCAATGCCTTCCGCGGCGTGGCTGCGCGCGCCATGGAAGACGAGGACGGAAACGTCACCGTGACGCTGGAACTGTTGCACAACGACCCGATGCTTTCAGTGCCGCTGCTTGTCGCCGACGATCTTGACGATGTTGCCGCCGACTGGCGCGCGTGGGCCGACGCCTACAGGCTGCCGATGCTGCTGATCGAGGCGGATGGCGAGGCGCGCACGCTGGAGGAATCCCTTGGCGCGGCACTGAAGACGCTGCCGCCGCAGGACCGTCGCAAGGGCCGCGTTTCCATGCAGAGGCGGCCTCGCTTCCTCGCCCGCCGCCGCGCGGGAGACCTCGGCCTCAGGCTGGTGGTCGATGGCGAGGAAATCATCGCCGCCGAGTAGATTCAGGTGAGGGCGGCCTGCGAATGCCGCCTTTCTGCGCTTCCGGTGCTCATGTACCGATATGTACACTCCGCTCCGGTTCTCGAAAGTCAACATTCTCGGCTCGACCTGACCTGAATCTTGGGCGCTGCCCAAGCCGAGGGCGGGCCGCTAAAGGAGCGGCTTGAGCGCCGCCCATGCCGCGCCGCCGACAATGCCAAGGAAGACCAGCCAGCCGACCTGATTGTTCGATTTGAACAGGCGCAGGCACTGGTCGGGATTGTCGATGTCTAGCGTGGAGATCTGGCGCGCCATATGCGCGCCGGCTGCGATTAGCCCTGCCATGACCGGCACAGGCGCCTGCGCATTGGCGAAGGCTACCGCAAAGCACATAAGCGCACCGGCATAGAGACCGGCCAGCCATGCCTTGGTGTTGTCGCCGAACAGGCGCGCGGTAGAGCGCACGCCGACGATAGCGTCGTCCTCCTTGTCCTGATGCGCGTAGATGGTGTCGTAGCCGATCACCCACAGGATCGAGCCGACATAGAGCATGATGGCGGGCGCATCGATGTCTCCGAACTCGTTGGCCCATCCCATCAGCGCGCCCCAGGAAAAGGCAAGGCCGAGAACGAGTTGCGGCCAGTCGGTGAATCGCTTCATGAACGGATAGATGGCGACGATCACCAAGGACGAGATGCCGAGGCCAATGGCGAAGCTGTTGAACTGCAACAACACGCCAAGCCCGATCAGCGCCTGGATGGCAAGGAAGGCCCACGCCTGCCGTCGCGTGACTTTTCCCGATGGCAGCGGGCGCGAGCGGGTGCGCTCGACGGCGACGTCGATGTCTTCATCGACGATGTCGTTGTAGGTGCAGCCCGCGCCGCGCATGGCGATGGCGCCGATGAGGAAAAGCACAAGCGTGTAGGGCTGCGGCAAGAGCGTCAGGATCGGATCGGTCGGGCGGGCATAGGCCGTGGCGGCAAGTGCCGCCGACCACCAGCACGGCCAAAGCAGCAACTGCCAGCCGATAGGCCGGTCCCAGCGGGCAAGCTGCGCATAGGGCCACAGCCAGCGCGGCAGCACCCGGTAGACCCAGTGCCCGCTTGGCGCATCCGCGACGCGCCCCTGGGCTGCTTTCGACTGAATGGTTTCCATGACGCTGGAGTGGCAGCGCCGGGCGATGCAGTCAAGACGACGAATTGCCCTTGATAAGCTCTGCCAAAGCTTGACCGAGGGGCTGCGGACCCATACCGGAAGTTTCGCCATCGGATTGGACAGCGAGGTGCAGCCAGCATGAACGTTCTTCTTCTCGGCTCGGGTGGCCGCGAGCATGCGCTGGCCTGGAGGCTTGCTGCTTCGCCGATGTTGACCAGGCTCTATGCAGCGCCGGGCAATCCCGGCATCGCCAAAGAGGCGGAACTGGTTGCGCTTGATGTTGCCGACCACGCAGCGGTGGCGCGGTTCTCCCAAGAGAAGAAGATCGACCTGGTCGTCGTCGGGCCGGAAGCGCCGCTGGTGGCAGGTATTGCCGATGACTTGCGCGCCAAGGGCATCCGCGTCTTTGGCCCCTCGAAGGCTGCGGCGCAACTCGAGGGGTCGAAGGGCTTCACCAAGGATCTGTGCGCGCGATACGGCATTCCGACCGGAGCCTATGGCCGCTTCGATAGTCTCGCTGCGGCGCGGGCTTATGTCGAGGAAAAGGGTGCGCCGATCGTCATCAAGGCGGATGGGCTTGCCGCAGGTAAGGGCGTGACCGTTGCGATGACGCTTGCCGAGGCGATTGCAGCGCTCGAAGCCTGTTTCGACGGCTCGTTCGGCAGCGCAGGCGCTGAGGTCGTGGTGGAGGAATTCCTGACGGGCGAAGAAGCGAGCTTCTTTTGCCTGTGCGATGGCGCAACCGCGCTGCCATTCGGAACTGCGCAGGACCACAAGCGCGTTGGCGAGGGCGACACGGGGCCGAACACCGGCGGCATGGGCGCTTACTCGCCGGCGCCGGTGATGACGCCTGAAGTGGTCGAACGGACCATGCGCGAGATCATCGAGCCGACCATGCACGGCATGGCCGAGAAAGGCATGCCGTTTTCCGGCGTGCTGTTCGCGGGGCTGATGATCGACGGCAAGGGCGCGCCGAAACTGATCGAGTTCAATGCCCGCTTCGGCGATCCCGAATGCCAGGTGCTGATGATGCGGCTGAAGGAGGATTTGCTGACGCTGCTGAACGCGGTGGTGGATGGGCAGCTTTCGCACATGTCGGCGCGCTGGCGCGATGAGACGGCGCTGACGGTGGTGATGGCGGCGAACGGATATCCGGCTTCACCGGAAAAGGGTTCGGTTATCCGCAATGTCGAGGCAGCGGCAGGCAAGGGCGTGGAGGTATTCCATGCCGGCACGGCTTTGCGGGATGGCGAACTTGTTGCCAATGGCGGACGTGTTCTCAACGTGACGGCAACCGGCCTGACTGCCGGCGAAGCGCAGGCCAAGGCCTATGCCGCCGTTGACCTTATCGATTGGCCGCAGGGTTTCTGCCGCCGTGACATCGGCTGGCGCGCGGTTGACAGGGAATTCGTGAAATGAGCGTGACCATCTACCACAACCCTTCCTGCGGCACCTCGCGCAACACACTCGCCATGATCCGTGCCTCGGGCGAGGAGCCGGAAATCATCGAGTATCTGAAGGCACCGCCGTCGCGGCAAAGGCTGGTCGAACTGCTTGCGCTGTTGGGCATGAAGCCGCGCGAACTGCTGCGCAGGAAGGGTACGCCCTATGCGGAGCATGGACTGGACGATCCGAAGTGGAGTGACGACGAGATCATCGACTTCATGATGGCGCATCCGATCCTGATCGAGCGTCCTATTGTCATAACGGACAAGGGCGCGGCGCTGACAAGGCCTTCGGAAACCGTTCTCGACCTGCTTGCCAATCCAGATATCGGTGATTTCACCAAGGAAGACGGTGAGGTCGTCAAAGCTCGACGGATTGCCTAGGGCCAGTAAGGTCGCGCGTCCTTCTTGATCGATCCGGTCGCGATAGGGTCTACACTAGGGGCGGCATCGGCTTTGGCAACCTGCGTCGTCCGGGCTTCTTGGCTGGCCAAAGCATATTCCGCCATGCCGTACGGATAAGGATTTTCCTTGGCCGGCTTCACCGCCACTTTGGGTAGCGTCCAGCCGGACCGGAACTTCGCCCAGCCGGTGCTGACTGCCGCGACAAGCTCTCCGACAGTCGGCGGCGTGGCAACCGCCGCATAGGTGATTTCGACCTTGCCCTTGAGACCTTCGCTGCGTGAGATCGGGACGGGGACGCTGGCCAGATAGTCGGTCGGCACATCGATGAGATGGCCGAACGGCCAGGCGGTGCGCAATTCATCCGCCGCCATCGGGGCGACGTTCACGTCGATGTCCAGCGGGGTGCCGGGTGGGCGATAGGGGCAACGGCGGCTGTTGCAGTTGGCCTGCGCTGAAAACTGCCAGAGCGCGTAGCTATCCCAATTGCCTTTCGGGAAATGCATGTCGATGTCGGGCTTGTAGCGGGCATACCAGAGCGGCAGCCGCGACAGGAGGCGATAGCGATAGCGGTTGTCGGCGATGTGCTTGGCAGTCGAACCGTTGGTGTAGAGAATGGGAAAGCGGCCGATGCGGCGATGCACCTGGCGAACGAATTCCTCGGCGTCGTCCAGCGACATCCACTGATCGGGATCGTTGTCCTCGATGTCGAGGGCAAGCAGGTCCTCGGGCGCCGGTTCGGCGAAATCGATGAAGTTGTTGGCCTGATCGACCGGATTGCCGGGGCGGGCGAGATGGTAGGCGCCCCATTCCAGGCCGAGCGCCTTCGCTACAGTGCGGCGGGTGTGGAACAATTCGCGCGCCACCGCATGGCGTTTCCACAGTGCCTTGCAAAGCTTGACGGCTTCTTCGTCGCCGGAGCAGGCGTAAGGCGGCGGCAAACCGTCGGAGGCCTTGTTGATGAAGGCGACGATGCGCTTGTCGGAGGCCAGCGCGTTCCAGTCGATGGAGTTGTACTCGTAGGCGTCGATGACCAGCGCCCGGTTGGGCTTCTTCCACGGTTCGGAGAAATCGGACGCCTTGGCAGGCAAAAGCGTGGCAAGCGTTGCCGCTGCCGCCATCAGTGCTGCCCGCAAGAAAGGTCGCCACGGAAATCCCAAGCCTGATTCCCTCATCATTTGGCGCAAATACTGGAGATTTATGGTTAACGAATTGCTTGCAGGGCTAATTAATGGCCGAGCCAGCCATGCGATGGCTCATCGTTTGCCGGCGGGCATGAACGGTTCGGGGGCCGGTTGCTGCTGTACGCTGCCTTCCGAGAGCCGCTTCTTGTGATGGACCAGCGAACATTTGGCCGAGCAGAGCAGGCCGCGATCCGACCAATAGGCCGGGCCATTCTCGGGCCTGCCTTCGTAATATGCAAATCCCTCGGCCCGAAACGGCCGGCCGCATTCAATACAATGGTCTGATCGAGCGAGCATGGCGATGTCTTTCGCAATCCTGTATGTATCGCACAAGAGGCGGATTTATAAAATCAGCGTGACAATTATTGACGTTTACGTAAAGTGCAGTCCAACAAGGCTGGCCGTAGCGTTTTGATCGGTTGGCACCTGAAAATGATGGCAGCCACAGGAGCATGAGCGGATGTATCGCGCACCCGTCGAGGAAATTGCCTTCACATTGAAAAATGTCGCCGGCCTGAGGGAAGCTCTGGCGGCGGGTGCATTCGGCGACCTCAGCGAAGATTTGATCGACGCCGTACTGCACGAAGCGGGGCGGTTCGCATCGGAAGAAATCGCGCCGCTCTACAAGGCGGGCGATGAAAAGAGTGCCGTGCTGAAAGACAGCGCGGTGACCACGCCTCCGGGCTGGCGCAACCTCTATAAGAATTGGGCCGAGGGCGGCTGGAATGCGGTGGCGGCACCGGAGGAATATGGCGGGCAGGGCCTGCCGATGATGCTTTCGGTAGCCGTTCTCGAAATGTGGAATTCGGCGTCGGTGGCGTTTTGCCTTGGGCCGATGCTGACGATGGGCGCGGTCGAGGCGCTGGACAAGCACGCGACCGAAGAACTCAAGCAGACCTACCTCGCCAAGCTGGTTTCCGGCGAATGGATGGGCACCATGAACCTGACCGAGCCGCAGGCCGGTTCGGATCTGGCGGCGCTGCGCACCCGTGCCGAACCAGCCGGCGACGGCACCTATCGCATTTTCGGCCAGAAGATATTCATCACTTATGGCGAGCACGATTTCACCGACAACATCGTGCATATGGTGCTGGCGCGCCTGCCCGATGCGCCGGCCGGAACACGCGGCATTTCGCTGTTCCTGGTGCCGAAGTTCCTGGTCAACAAGGATGGTTCGCTGGGCGCCCGCAACGATTTGTTCTGCTCGGGACTGGAAGAAAAGCTCGGCATTCATGGTTCGCCGACTTGCACCATGATCTATGGCGACGGCTTTGCCGGCGACAAGCCGGGCGCTGTCGGCTGGCTGATCGGCGAGGAGAACAAGGGCCTGGCCTGCATGTTCACCATGATGAACAACGCGCGCCTCAATGTCGGCATGCAGGGCGTTGGCATCGCCGAGATGGCGTTCCAGAAGGCGCTCGCCTTTGCCAACGAGCGTAGGCAGGGCAAGGCCGCAGGCTATTCCGGCAACGGCATGGCGCCGATCGTCTATCATCCGGACGTGCAGCGCAACCTGCTCACCATGAAGGCGCTGACGCAGATTTCGCGCGCCATCAGCTATAGCTGCGCCCATGCCATCGACATGGCGCGGGTGTCCGACGGCGCAACCCGCGCGAAGTGGCTCGACCGCGCCAACCTGCTGACGCCGCTGGCCAAGGCGTTCTCGACTGACGCCGGTGTCGATGTCGCTTCGCTCGGCATCCAGGTGCATGGCGGCATGGGCTTTATCGAGGAAACGGGCGCGGCGGCGCTCTATCGCGATGCGCGCATTGCGCCGATCTATGAAGGCACCAACGGCATCCAGGCGATCGATCTTGTTGCGCGCAAGCTGCCGCTGCGCGAAGGCGAGGAAGTGCACAGTTACATCGACGACCTTGTTGCAATCGCGAGTGCGGTGCGCACGTCCGGGCAGGGCGGTTTCGGCCAGACGGCAGACCTGCTCGACCAGGCGCTGGACGATCTTTCCGAGGCCACGCGGTTCCTGCAGTACCAGCTCGAAAAAGGGCAAGTCGAGGAGGCGCTCGCTGGGGCGACGCCCTATCTAAGGCTGTTTTCGCTTGCCGCCGGCGGCGCCTATCTGGCGCGTGCGGCGATTGCCGACCCGTCCGAACCCCGGCTCACTCTGTGCCGCTTCTTTGCCGAGAACATGCTGGCCGAGGTCGCGGCGCTCAAGGACCGGGTCATCGAAGGGGCTTCGAGCCTTATCCAGGCCGGCAAGACGCTGATTTCAGTCTGAAACCGTTCCATCCAGAGGCACAAAGATTTTGACAGACCATATCCTGATCGAACGGCGCGGCGCGGTGCAGATCATCCGCATGAACCGGCCGGAGAAGAAGAATGCGCTGACGCGCGCCATGTATGGCGCGATGTCGGCGGCGCTCGGCAAGGGTGATGCCGACCCATCGGTGCGCGTCCACGTCTTCCTTGGTGTGCCGGGCGCGTTTTCCGCGGGCAACGACCTTGCCGACTTCCTCGCTGTCGCAACCGGCGCGGAAGGCGGCAATGAGGTCTGGGATTTCCTGATGGCGCTGGCCAATTCGCAAAAGCCGATGGTTTCGGGCGTGGACGGCATTGCGGTGGGTATCGGCACGACGCTCAATTTGCATTGCGATCTGACGTTTGCCACGCCACGCACCGTGTTCCGCACGCCCTTCGTCGACCTGGGGCTTGTGCCGGAAGCTGGTTCAAGCCTGCTTGCGCCGCAGATACTCGGCCGGCAAGGGGCGTTTGCCCTGCTCGGCTTGGGTGAGGGGATTTCGGCTGAACATGCCAAGCGGGTGGGATTGATCTACGACGTGGTCGGGGAGGACGACCTTGAGGGTGCTGTGCTGGCCGCGGCGGAAGATATCGCCGCGAAGCCGCCCGAAGCGCTCAAGATCGCGCGCGACCTGATGCGCGGCCCGCGCGACGAGCTGGTGGCCCGCATCCGGGAAGAAGCCGAACATTTCCGCCAGCGGCTGAAGTCGGCGGAGGCTCATGCGGCCCTGTCAGCCTTCATGAGCCGCAAGAAGGCGGGGTAAGGAGCAGTCCGAACTCTGGTCCGCCGTTCCTTCGTTAGGGATAAAGCCGGGTCTTGCCCCACCCACCGTCTGGTTGGTGGGTAAACACGATGCGGTCATGCAGGCGGAATGGCCGGTCGTGCCAGAACTCGATGGTTTGCGGCATGATGCGGAAGCCCGACCAGTGTTTCGGACGCGGGATTTCGCCGATCGCATAGCGGGCGGTGTATTCGGCGACCGCCTTCTCCAGCGCGAACCGGCTTTCGAGTGGTCTTGACTGCTTCGAAGCCCATGCGCCGATGCGGCTGCCGCGTGGACGGGACGCGTAATAGGCATCGGCCTCCGCGTCGCTGGCGATCTCGACCGGGCCGCGCACACGCACCTGCCGCCGCAGCGATTTCCAGTGGAAGCACATCGCCGCCTTCATGTTGCCGAGGATTTCGCGACCCTTGGCGCTTTCGAAATTGGTGTAGAAAATGAAGCCGCGCTCGTCGAAACCTTTGAGCAGCACCATGCGCACATCGGGCAGGCCGTCGGCGTCCACCGTGGCCAGCGCGACACCGTTCGGATCGTTGGGCTCGGACTTGGTGGCGTCGTCCAGCCATTCAGCGAACAGGCGGTAGGGTTCGGCGGATTCGGTGAAATCTGGTTGCGACGTCAATTCTGCATTGCCTTCGAAGAGGGTCCGGTGAGCGGTGGGACCGGTTGCGTCTGTATGCGCATTCAATGCGCCAGCTTGATCGCCATACCCTAGCCGCACGCGCTGCTGTCAGGCAAACCGGATTCGCCAACTGGACCTATAGCTATTTGGTGTTGTTTCGCAGTTGTCCGTAGAGGTGCGGGCAGCTGTCGATCGGCCATGCTGTTCGGTCAAAGCGCTACTAAATTGGCTCGCCCTCGCCGTCCGGGCCGCCTGAAACATCGGATCCGAGCATTTCGACGCTGGCGACCGGGAAGGTTCGCTGGGCGACTTCAACGATGTTGTCGATGTGATCAGCAGCCCGGTATTCGTCATCGATCTCGACGCAAATTCTCAAGGTGACGATGACGGATGTCGGCATCTTCAGTCAGTCCAGCTTTCCCGGTCCGGGTAGCATTGTTGGCCAAGCGCGCCCTTGTCGATGGCGGCAAGACGGCAGGCTTCCGCCTGATAGTCCTTGCTCGAGCGCAGATGACCCCGGTAGAACCAGAATTCGTGCGTGGCGCCGTCATCGGTGGTCGACATGGCGCGCACATAGTCGCCGCTGCTTTCCAGCACGACCGCGGTCAGCGATTGCGTGCTGATGACGCAATTTGGGTACTGCGCCATGGCCTCCACGGCACGCAGTTTCGCCATTCCGAGAAACCGGTCGAGGTCCGCGATCGTGTCACAGATTGAATAGGGGCCGCTGCCCGCATTGCTCACCACAACCCCTGCCTTGTAGGCCCAGGGCTTGGCTCTGGCGTCTGCCGTGCCCGAAACGAACACAGCGGCAGCCAGCACCGCATATTTTAGCATTCCACCTCTGCAACAGGCGCACTTGCCTGATGCAGCCTCCCCAAAATTAATCTAGATTAGTGCTACATCCTAAAGTATCCAATTTACAACAGGTTTGTTTGAGTCCCGGTTGCCGCTGGGGCCGTTTGGCAGAAATAAGGTTCACAAGTGCTTGAATGGCTCGGACTCGGGCTGTTTTTCCTCTTGATCCTGCGCAAGACCTCGTGCGGCAATCTTCTGTTAACCCGCAGTCGTTCATAGTTTATTCAAACTTTATTTCCGGGCCGGGAGACTGCCGATTGTCGCGTAGCGCGCAGCCTTTTGACAGTTGGCAGTACCGCACTATCGCGTCGTTCGGCGTGAAGATCATGAGCTTGGCCTGTCTTGCCGCGCTGGCAGGGTGTGGAGTGGGCGGATTCAGCCTGGAAAAGGCCGAGGTCGACCGCGCGATCGTCACCAGCAATGTGCAGGCAAGCGCGACTGTGGCCGATGGCGGCATGGTCGCCGACCAGTTGACCATCCGCAACGCGGTGTCGTCGGCAGACCTCCAGGAAAGCGCGGGCCGCTCGCTGTCCTGGGCAAATGCCGATACAGGCTCGCGCGGATCGATAACCGGGCTGACGGAAAGCCGCAACAAGGGCGAATTGTGCCGGGACTTCGCCGCAACGCGCGAAAGCTTTGACGGCATTGCCCTTTACAACGGACGCATCTGCATGGTCGGTGCCGGCGTCTGGCGTATCGCTGATTTCAAGGCGGCGTAGCCCGGTCCCTGAACTGGCCAGTTTTCGTGCAGCACTGGAATTTCTTCCTATTGAAGCGCATATACCATCAGACCCTAACCCCTCTCGCTAGCAGGCAGGATTGATGCGCGACCCCTATGAGGTGCTGGGCGTTGCAAAGAACGCTTCGGCCAAGGACATAAAATCGGCGTACCGCAAGCTCGCCAAGAAGGATCATCCGGATCAGAATCCGAACGATCCCAAGGCGAAAGACCGTTTTGCCGCCGCCAACCAGGCTTATGAGATCCTCGGCGACGAGAAGGCGCGCGCCGCTTTCGACCGTGGCGAGATCGATGCCGACGGCAAGCCGCGCTTCCAGGGCTTCGAAAGAGCTGCCGGTGGCGGTGATCCGTTTGCCGGGTTCCGTCGCCAGCAAGGACCCGGAGGGCCGCATTTCGAGTTCCGCAGCAGCGGTGCCGGGCCGCAGGGATTCGACAGCGACATTTTCAGCCAGATATTCGGAGGCGCCTTCGGCCAGCAGCAAGCGGGCGGACAGCGGCAAGGGCCCGGTGCGGATCGCCGCCGGCCATCGCCGCCAGGTGCTGATTTGAACGTTGTGTTGGACATCACCATTGAAGAGGCTGCCACTGCGCCAAAGGTCACCGCGCAGTTTCCCGATGGCCGCAAGGTCGCGGTGAAACTGCCGACCTATGTCGAGGACGGCCAGACAATCCGGCTGAAAGGGCAGGGCGAGCAGGGACCGGGTGGCGTCGGCGATGCGCTGGTGAAGATCAGGTTCCGCCGTCATCCGCGTTACCGGATCGAAGGGCGCGACCTGCATGCGGACTTGCCGGTGTCGCTGAAGGACGCTGTTCTCGGCGCGAAGCTGCCCGTCGAGACGCCGGCCGGCAAGCTGGCGCTCAACGTGCCGGAATGGTCGAGTTCGGACAAGGTGCTGCGTCTCAAGGGCAAGGGTCTGCCGGAAAAGACCGGCGGCCACGGCGATCTCTACGTCCATGTGCGCATCATGCTGCCGGAAGGCGGCGACAAGGACCTGGAGGCCCTGCTGCGGAACAAGTGATGCGACTTCACGTTGTGGGCAGGCGTTTGGGTGCTTGAAGCCGCTGTAAGGCTGTGCGATAGGGCACCTCCCAAGCAAAAACGTGCGGAGAACGCTGAAATGGCGGGTGGACAGGGCCTTATGGCCGGCAAGCGCGGCCTTATTTTGGGCGTCGCCAACAATCGCTCTATCGCTTTCGGCATTGCCAAGGCCTGCGTCGACCAGGGCGCCGAGATTGCGCTGACCTATCAGGGCGAGGCGTTCAAGAAGCGCGTCGAGCCTTTGGCGGCGGAACTGGGCGCGCATGTCAGCGGCCATTGCGACGTCACCGATCCGGCGAGCCTCGACGCGGTGTTCGCCGATGTTGCCGGCCATTTCGGCAAGATCGACTTCCTCGTCCACGCCATCGCTTTTTCCGACAAGGAGGAGCTTGACGGCCGCTATGTCGAGACGACGCGCGCCAATTTCAACCGCACGATGGAAATCTCGGTGTTTTCCTTCACCGACATCGCCAAGCGCGCCGAGGCGATCATGAATGACGGCGGCTCGCTTTTGACCCTGACCTACTACGGCGCCGAAAAGGTCATGCCGCATTACAACGTCATGGGCGTTGCCAAGGCGGCGCTGGAGGCGAGCGTGCGCTATCTGGCCGTCGATCTGGGCGGTCGCGGCATCCGCGTCAACGCCATCTCTGCCGGCCCGATCAAGACGCTGGCCGCTTCCGGCATCGGCGACTTCCGCTACATCTTGAAGTGGAACGAGTACAATTCGCCGCTGAAGCGCACCGTGACGCCGGAAGAAGTTGGCGATTCAGGGCTCTATCTTTTGTCCGACCTGTCGCGCGGCGTTACCGGCGAGGTTCACCACGTCGATTCCGGCTATCATGTCGTCGGCATGAAAGCGGTGGATGCGCCGGATATTTCGACCGTAAAAGACTAGATCCCAAATCCGGGCCCTGTCCCGCTACGCGAACGAGTGCCGGACGCCATGTCTCCGCTTGTCTACATCGTGCGCCACGGCCAGACCGACTGGAACGTGGCAGAGCGCCTGCAGGGGCAGGCCGACATCGACATCAATGCCAAGGGACGTGGCGAGGCGACGGGCAATGGCCGCAGGCTGGCCGAGCTGATTGCCGACCCGCAGGATTTCGATTTTGTCGCCAGCCCGATGATCCGCACCCGCCATACGATGGAACTGGTGCGGCAGGCGATGGGGCTTCCCGCTTCCGGCTACACCACCGATCCGCGCCTGATGGAGATGAACTTCGGCGACTGGCAAGGCTATACGATCGCCGAGGTGGAGGAGCGCTATCCGGGCTCCACGCGGGGGCGTGTGCTGGACAAGTGGGACTTCAGGCCGCCGGGTAATGCGGCCGAAAGCTACCAGATGCTTCTGGAGCGGGTGCGCCCGTTTTTCGAGGCTCTAGAACGCCGGACCGTGTGCGTGACCCATGGCGGGGTGATCCGGGCGCTGTTCAGGCTTGTGGAAAAGGTTCCGAAGGCCAAGGCCGGGTCGCTGGATACCCCGCAAGACCGCATCCTGCGCTGGCAGGACGGCCATCTCGAATGGCTGTGATCCAGGCGTTGCCTATTCCGGCAACTGCATGTCGGTGATGACGTTGCCGGCGTCGGTGACGTCGAAGGCTATGACGATATCCATGCCGGGCTGCAGGGAATCGACGTCCATTTCGGCATTCAGCTTGTAGGCCTTGCCGTCATCCAGCGTCAGCGTCATCGCTTCCTTATCGACTTTCTTGATCACGCCTTCCGTCTGGCCTGCAAAGGCAGCGGTTGAAATGAAAAGCACAGCGGCAATTGCGCCAAGGAGCGTACGCCCGATCCGGGTAAGCATTGTCGTCCTCTTGGTTTCTTGCGCCCGGCTGATTTACTGCGGGCGATTTGGGGCTCAGCGAAGAGAGCAGAAACCAGCCCAATGTGTCAAAGCTTGGACAGGCACGATCACAGTTTGACCACTGCAAAAAACGCCAATAGAAGGCGCAGAAGAACCGATCAGCCGTCGGGCGGGGCCTGTTTTTATGTCTCACAACACTTTCGGTCATCTTTTTCGCGTGACCACATGGGGCGAGAGCCACGGCGCGGCCCTGGGCTGCGTGGTCGATGGCTGCCCGCCCGGCATCCGCTTCACGCTTGCCGACATCCAGACCGAGCTTGACCGCAGGCGGCCGGGCCAGTCGCGTTTCGTGACGCAGCGACGTGAGCCGGACGAGGTGAAGGTGCTGTCGGGCTTCGTGTTCGACGAAGACGGCGTGACGATGATCACCACCGGCACGCCGGTTTCGATGATGATCGAAAACGTTGACCAGCGTTCCAAGGACTATGGCGAGATCGCGCGCCAGTATCGTCCCGGCCATGCCGACTACACCTATGACGTCAAATACGGCCTGCGCGACCATCGCGGCGGCGGCCGCTCCTCGGCGCGCGAGACGGCGGCGCGCGTGGCGGCGGGAGCGCTGGCCCGCAAGGTGGTGCCCGGGCTGGTGGTGCGCGGCGCGCTTGTTTCGATGGGCGAAAAGAAGATCGACCGTGCGAACTGGAACTGGAATTTCATTGGCGACGCCGAAAATCCGTTCTTCACGCCGGACCCTGCTTCGGTGCCGGTTTTCACGGCCTATCTCGACGGCATCCGCAAGGCCGGGTCGTCGGTCGGCGCGGTGATCGAGATCGTCGCCGACGGCGTTCCGGCAGGCCTTGGCGCACCGATCTATGCCAAGCTCGACCAGGACATTGCGTCGAACCTGATGTCGATCAACGCCGTGAAGGGTGTCGAGATCGGCAACGGCTTCGAGGCGGCGACCATCACCGGCGAACAGAACGCCGACGAGATGCGCATGGGCAATGACGGCAAGCCTGTGTTCCTGTCGAACCATGCCGGTGGTATTCTTGGCGGCATCTCGACCGGCCAGCCGGTGATTGCGCGTTTCGCGGTCAAGCCGACGTCCTCGATCCTGACGCCGCGCAAGTCGATCGACAAGGACGGCAACGACGTCGACGTGATGACCAAGGGACGGCATGACCCGTGCGTCGGCATAAGGGCGGTGCCGATTGGCGAGGCGATGGTTGCCTGCGCCATCGCGGATCACTATCTGCGCCATCGCGGCCAGACGGGAAGATAAGGGATTAGGGGAATAGGGCAGTAAGGCGGTAAGGCGGTAAGCGACTGCTGGTACTTGCTCCCCGCGCTCCAATTTCCTATTGCCCTACTGCCCTGTTCCCTTACTGCCCTGCGAGCGAAGCGAGCGCACCATGCCTTACGACCAGAAGAAAATCGTTGAAGCCTTGCGCGCCTTCGAGCGCGGAGAAATCGTCGTGGTGATGGACGATGACGGGCGCGAGAACGAAGGCGACCTGATCGTTGCGGCCGTTCACTGCACGCCGGAGAAGATGGCCTTCATCGTGCGCCATACCTCGGGCATCGTTTGCGCGCCGATGCTGCGCGAAGATGCCAAGCGGCTGAACCTTGCGCCGATGGTGGCGGACAACGATTCCGCGCACACCACCGCTTTTACGGTCAGCGTTGATTTCAAGCATGGCACCACAACCGGCATTTCGGCGGATGACCGCACGCTGACCGTGCGCAATTTGGCCAATGGCAATGTCGGCGGCGCGGATTTCGTCCGCCCCGGCCACATCTTCCCCCTGATCGCTCGCGAAGGCGGCGTGCTGATGCGTTCCGGCCATACCGAGGCGGCAGTGGACCTTTGCAAGCTTGCCGGTCTGCCACCGGTGGGCGTGATTTCCGAGCTGGTCAACGACGATGGCACGGTCAAGCGCGGCCCGCAGGTGGCGGCTTTTGCGGAACAGCATGGGCTGAAGCAGGTGTCGGTGGCCGATCTAATTGCCTATCGCCAGCGCCAGGAAACTCTGGTCGAGCGCGTTGCCTGCACCGATATCGACACGACCGGCGGCAAGGCCAAGCTATATGCCTATACGCTGCCGTGGGACCCGATGCAGCATCTGGCGATTGTCTTCGGCGATATCCGCGACGGCGTGGACGTGCCGGTTCGCCTGCATCCCGAAGATGTGGTGACCGATGTTTTCGGCACCCGCCATCGGCTGGACGACATCATGCGGTCGATGGGCGAGCAGAAGCGGGGCGTCATCGTCTATCTGCGCGAGGGTTCGGTCGGCGTTGCGCATCAGGATCGCAAGCGGCCTTCGGCTGACCATGAGGATCATGAGGAAGCCCGCCGCCGCGAGAACGAATGGCGCGAGATCGGGCTTGGCGCGCAGATCCTCAAGGATCTCGGCATCTCCTCGATCAAGCTGATCGCGTCGCGCGAACGGCATTATGTCGGGCTGGAAGGCTTCGGCATCCACATCGCCAGCACCGAGATCGCGTAAAGGCCAGCCCAGCGCCGGCCTGTTGACCCGCAATAGCATTGTCTTCATCCTCCCGCCGCTGGCGAGGAGAGAATCGGTCGATGTGGGATTTCAGCGTCGGTACCTCACTGTCCATCATGGCGCGGACGTGGCCGTTCATCCTGCTGCGCATGGTCGTCTATTTCGGCATCACGCTGGCCTATATTCTGGCGACGGGATCGGGCGCTGGCGTCGGCTATGGCGTCGGCCATATCTCTTCCGACCCTGACGGGCCGACTTCCTTTGCCGTATGGGGCGGCATTGTCGGCTTTGGCCTTGTGTCGATCGCCGTCTACTGGGTCCGCGAATACATTCTCTATATCGTCAAGGCGGGCCATATTGCCGTGATGGTGCATCTGGTTGACGGGCGCGAGGTTCCGGGCGGCCAGAGCCAGATCAGCTACGCAAGGGGAGTGGTCACGCAGCGCTTTGCCGAGGCAAACGTGCTTTTTGTCGTGGACCAGCTTGTGAAGGGGGCGATCCGGGCAATCACCGGCCTGATCGGCGGCATTGCGGCCTTTCTGCCGATACCCGGCCTCGACGGGCTGGTGCGTTTCGCCAACACGGTGGTGCGCATTTCGCTGACCTATGTCGACGAGATCATCCTTGGCTACAACATCCGCGTGAATTCTTCGTCTCCCTTCGAAAGCGCGCGCCAGGGCGTCGTGCTTTACGCGCAGAACGGCAAGGTGATGCTGAAGAATGCCATCTGGCTGGCGGTGATCATGTGGGTGGTGTCGTTCCTCGTCTTCCTGTTCATGATCGCGCCGGCGGGAGCGCTCCTCTACTTCATGCCGGGCCAGCTTGGCGGCTGGGCGTTTGTCTTCGCCATCGTGTTCGCATGGGCGTTCAAGGCAGCACTGATCGAGCCGTTTGCCATCGCCTCGCTGATGCAGGTCTATTTCCGCACGATAGAAGGGCAGGTGCCCAATCCCGAATGGGACCGCAAACTGGCGGACGCCTCCTCGAAGTTCCGGCAGTTGAAGGACAAGGCGATGGGGTCGTTCGGAGCCGGATCGGGGACGAGACCCGCGCAGGGCATCTGATTCTGTTGATCGTTGCGCCGTAACGGCGTGAAGGCGTGGCAATGAGCAGCCTTCGCGCCTATATCGGGGCATGGTCACGCGCCTTTATACTCATCCGATCTATCTTGAGCACATAACGCCGCCCGGTCATCCGGAGCGCCCCGACCGGCTGCGCGCCATTGAGCGTGCGCTGGACGACGAGGCCTTTGCCGCACTCGATCGCGTGCAGGCGCCCGAGGGCGACGATGCGACAATTCTCTACGCGCATCCAGCCGACTTCGTGGACAGGGTGCGGGCCGCCATTCCGGACACCGGTATCGCCCGCATCGATGCCGACACCACGGCCAGCCCGAAAAGCTGGCAGGCCGCGCTGACGGCGATTGGCGCGGCAAACGCTGCCGTGGACGATGTGTTCGAGGGCAGGGCTGCCAATGTGTTCGTCGCGGCAAGGCCGCCGGGGCACCATGCCGAAAAGACCACGGCGATGGGCTTTTGCTTCTTCAACTACGCCGCCATTGCTGCTCGCCATGCGCAGAAGAAGCATGGCGCGGAGCGCGTCGCTATCGTCGATTGGGACGTGCATCACGGCAATGGTACGCAGGACATCTTCTGGGACGATCCGAGCGTGCTCTATTGTTCGACCCACCAGATGCCGCTTTATCCGGGCACCGGCGCGAAGAATGAGACGGGTGCTGGCAATATCGTCAACGCACCGCTTGCTCCGCAAACCGGATCGGAGACCTTCCGAGAGGCGTTCGACACGCGCGTCTTGCCCGCGCTGGACAAATTCGCGCCTGACCTGATCATCATTTCCGCCGGCTTCGACGCGCATCACCGTGATCCGCTGGCCGAGATCAACCTGGACGAGGACGACTTCGACTGGGCAACCGGCCAGTTGATGGAACGCGCGGGATGTTACAGCGGCAACCGTCTCGTCAGCCTGCTGGAAGGCGGCTACGATCTGCAGGGACTGGCATTTTCGACCGCGGCCCATGTCGCGCGCTTGATGAAGGGATAGGACATGGCCGGCGAGGCGAACGAGGACGTCAAGGCGATGAGCTTCGAGCAGGCGCTCGATGCGCTGGAAAAGATCGTGGTCGATCTGGAGCGCGGCGATGTCGCGCTCGACCAGTCGATCCGCATCTATGAACGCGGCGAGGCGCTGAAGGCGCATTGCGACCGCTTGCTGAAGGCAGCCGAGGACAAGGTCGAGAAAATCCGCCTGTCCCGCGACGGCAAGGCCGTGGGCACCGAACCTTTGGACGGCGAGTAGAGCGATTTTTCAAGCTACGGCGGGTAAACAGTCCGTCGCGGCTTTGCTGCTTTCCCGGGTCGCACATGGCGCATAGAGTGGCTTGCATGTGCTGAAACAGGGAGCCGCACGATGAGCTTCTTTCCCGGAAACGATCCGAATATCGGCGATGCCTTCGCCTGCGACGCCATCGAACTGATGGTGATCCCGAACGCCCGCGATATTGACGGCTTTCAGGTGCGCCGGGCCTTGCCGACGGCAAAGCGGCGGCTGGTCGGTCCCTTCATCTTCTTCGACCGCATGGGGCCTGCAATCCTGAGGGCGGGGCAGGCGCTCGACGTGCGCCCGCATCCGCATATCGGTCTTTCGACGGTGACCTACCTGTTCGACGGCAAGATCAGGCACCGCGATTCACTCGGCACGGAGATGGTGATCCAGCCGGGCGACGTGAACTTGATGACGGCTGGCCGCGGCATCGTCCATTCCGAGCGCACGCCGGAGGAATTGCGCGGCGCGCCGATGTCGGTGTCCGGCTTGCAGACATGGCTTGCGCTGCCGGATGGCAAGGAAGAGGTTGCGCCGCTGTTTGAGAACACGGCCAGCGCAGCCTTGCCGCAATTCGATGCCGACGGGGTGAGCGGGCGCATAGTCATCGGCGGCTTTTCCGGCCTGAAATCGCCGGTCCATGCGGCATCCGAAACGCTTTTTGCCGACATCAGGCTTGCGCCGGGAGCGAAGGTGCAGATTCCCGCCGATGCGGAGGAGCGCGCGATCTACACGCTGGAAGGCGAAGTTTCGATTTCAGGCGACCGCTTTCCGGGCGAACGGCTGCTGGTGTTCAAGCCGGGTGACGAGATCGTGATATCTTCGGAACACGGTGCGCATTTCATGCTGTTCGGCGGCGCTTCGATCGGTTCCAAGCGCTATATCTGGTGGAATTTCGTGTCGTCTTCGAAAGAACGCATCGAGCAGGCCAAGGAAGAATGGAAAACCGGACGCTTCGACATCGTGCCTGGTGACGAAGAGGAATATATACCGCTGCCGGAAGGCTGAGGCGTTCAGCGCCGCGAGACGTCACGGCGCATTTACATTGCAGCCCGCACGGCATATCCCCCTTGTCATCGACAGGAATATGGATGGGCTGCCGACGTGAACCCTAGACCCGACACCCCGCTTCTGGACAAGGTGAGCGTTCCGGCGGATTTGCGTGGCCTGCCTGAAACTGCGTTGCCGCAACTGGCCGCCGAATTGCGCACGGAGATGATCGACGCGGTCTCCCAGACCGGCGGCCATCTCGGCGCGGGCCTGGGTGTCGTCGAACTGACGGTGGCGCTGCACTACGTCTTCAACACACCACAGGATCGCATCATCTGGGATGTCGGCCACCAGGCCTATCCGCACAAGATTTTGAGCGGCAGGCGTGACCGCATCCGCACGCTGAGGCAAGAGGGCGGCCTGTCAGGCTTCACCAAGCGCGACGAGAGTGACTACGATCCGTTCGGCGCGGCCCATTCCTCCACCTCGATCTCTGCCGGTCTCGGCATGGCGGTGGCGCGCGACCTTTCCGGCGGCAAGAACAATGTCATCGCCGTCATCGGCGACGGCGCGCTGTCGGCGGGCATGGCCTATGAAGCCTTGAACAACGCCGGTGCATTGGGTTCGCGCCTGATCGTCATCCTGAACGACAACGAGATGTCGATTGCACCGCCTGTGGGCGCGATGAGCGCCTATCTGGCGCGGCTCGCGTCGGGTCGGACCTATCAAGGCTTTCGCGAACTTGGCAAGAAGCTGACGGGCTATCTCGGCGAGCGTGCGGACAGGGCGATCACCCGCGCGGTCGAACATGCGCGCGGCTATGTCACCGGCGGCACGCTGTTCGAGGAGATGGGCTTCTTCCACATCGGCCCGATCGACGGGCACAATCTGGAACACCTCGTTCCGGTGCTGAAGAACGTGCGCGACCACGGCACGGGACCGGTGTTGATCCATGTCGTGACCCAGAAGGGCAAGGGCTACGCGCCGGCCGAGGCAGCGGCCGATAAGTATCACGGCGTCAACCGCTTCGACGTCATCACCGGCGCGCAGGCCAAGGCACCGGCCAATGCGCCGAGCTACACCAAGGTTTTTGCCCAAAGCCTGATCCAGGAAGCGCGCGAGGACGAGCGCATCGTCGCCGTGACCGCCGCCATGCCGGGCGGCACCGGCCTCGACCTGTTTGGCGAAGTCTTCCCAAGCCGCACCTTCGATGTCGGCATAGCCGAACAGCACGGGGTGACCTTTGCCGCCGGCTTGGCGACTGAGGGCTACAAGCCGTTCGCCGCCATCTACTCGACCTTCCTGCAACGCGCCTACGATCAGGTTGTCCACGACGTGGCGATCCAGAAACTGCCGGTGCGTTTTCCCATCGACCGGGCCGGCTATGTCGGCGCCGATGGCGCGACGCATTGCGGCGCGTTCGACACGACTTTCCTGGCGTCGTTGCCGGGCTTCGTCGTCATGGCTGCGGCGGATGAAGCCGAACTGCGTCATATGGTGCGCACCGCCGCGAGCTATGACGAAGGCCCCATTTCTTTCCGCTATCCGCGCGGCAATGGTGTCGGCGTCGAGATGCCCGAACGCGGTTCGGTGCTGGAAATCGGCAAGGGCCGTATCGTCAAGGAAGGCACCAGGGTTGCGCTGCTGTCGTTCGGAACGCGCCTTGCCGATTGCCTGCTGGCAGCCGAGGAACTGGGTGCGGCAGGGCTTTCGACCACCGTTGCCGATGCGCGTTTCGCTAAGCCGCTGGATCAGGATCTGGTGCGCAGGCTTGCCCGCTCGCACGATGTGCTGGTGACGGTGGAGGAGGGCGCCATTGGCGGCTTCGCCAGCCATGTGCTGCACTTCCTCGCGCATGAAGGATTGCTCGAAAGCGGCCTCAAGGTTCGCCCGCTGGTGCTGCCCGATGAGTTCACCGACCACGGCAAGCCGGAAAAGATGTATGCCGCAGCCGGCCTTGACGCGGCGGGCATCGTGCAGGCCGTGTTTGCAGCGCTTGGACGTTCCGTTGGCGCGCAGCGTGCCTGATTCACCGGATTAAGCCGGTGAATCGGTTTCCCAGCACGGCAATCTAAGCCTCTGGTTCGAATCGATTTTGTTCCATTGAGATGGCGCTTGCCTTCGTCGTCGGCTTTCGCCAATGAAGGCCGATGAAGCCTTTCCAGCCAGCCAGTGCGCGCCAGCGGCTTGACGAACTGCTCGTCAATCGTGGGCTGTTCGCCAGTCGCTCGCGTGCCCGCGACGCCGTCGAGCGCGGCACGGTGAGCGTGGAAGGCTCGGTGGTTCGCAAGCCGGGCCAAGCTGTTTTGCCCGACGTGCCGATCTCCGTGGACGATCCCGCGCAGGCCTATGTGTCGCGCGCTGCGCTGAAGCTGATCGCCGGCCTCGATCATTTCCGCTTCGATGTTTCGGGTTGCGAGGCGCTTGATGTCGGCGCATCGACCGGTGGGTTCACGCAGGTGCTGCTGGAGCGCGGCGCGGCCCATGTCACGGCGATAGATGTCGGCCACGGCCAGATGCATGAAAGCATCGCCAATGACCGGCGTGTGACATCCATCGAGGGTCTGAACGCGCGCGACATGACCTCGGTTGAACTTGGCGGTCGGACACCCGATTTCATTGTTTCCGATGTCAGCTTCATTTCGCTGAAACTGGCGCTGCCGCCGGCGCTTTCCTTGGCCAAGGCCGGTGCGCGGGCGCTGCTTCTGGTCAAGCCGCAGTTCGAGGCCGGCAAAGACGCCATCGGCAAGGGCGGGCTTTTGAAGGATGCGGCGGATGCCGGGCGGGTGGCTGCGGATTTGCAGGCGTGGCTGGACACATTGCCGGATTGGCGCGCGCTGGGGCTTTGCCCGTCACCCATCGAAGGCGGTGACGGCAACCGCGAATTCCTGCTTGGGGGCATCAAGGACAGATGAGCACGCGCTTCACGGTTCAGAGGCTCGGCGCGCAAGGCGATGGCGTTGCGGAGATGGACGGCGGTCACGTCTTCATTCCCTTCACCTTGCCGGGCGAGGTGGTAACCGCTGCGCGTGAGCGCGATCGCGCAACACTGATGGCGCTGCTTGAACCGTCGCCGCTGAGGGTCGAGCCGGCCTGCCGTCATTTCGGCGAGTGCGGCGGTTGTGCTCTCCAGCATCTGGAAGAAAGCGCCTATCGCGCATGGAAGCGTGAGAAGGTTGTTCAGGCGCTGAAGGCGGTGAGGATCGACTGCGAGGTTGGCGAACTTGTGCCATGCTCTCCACACACGCGCCGCCGGGTGACGCTGAGTGCGCGCCGCACCGAAAAGGGCATTTTGCTCGGCTTCAACCGCCATCTGTCGGCGGAGATCGTTCCGCTGGACGAATGCCCGGTGACATTGCCCGAGATCGTTGGCGCGTTCGACATGCTGCGCAAATTGGCGGGAGAAATCTGCGCCACGCCGCGCTCGTTCCACATGTCCGTCACTGCGACGGCCTCCGGGCTCGATGTCGCGGCTGCAGGATCGGGCAAGATGGATGAGCGCCAACGCCGTTCGGCATCGGACTTTGTCCTTCGGTCAGGGTTGGCGCGGCTATCGGTTGAAGGCGAAATCATCGTCGAGCCGAAGAAGCCGGTGGTGATGTTCGGCACCGTCGCCGTTGCCGTCCCGCCAGGTTCGTTCCTGCAGGCGACCGAGCCGGCGGAGCAGGCGATGATTGATCTGGTTGGCCCACACCTTTCGCGGGCGAAGAAGGTTGCTGACCTCTTTGCCGGTTGCGGGAGCTTCGCGCTGCGCCTTGCTGCGAAATCGGAGGTGCATGCGGTGGAGGGCGATGCGGCCGCCCTTTCTGCGCTCGACAAGGCATTCCGGTTTGCCTCTGGGTTGAAACGCGTGACCGGGGAGCGCCGCGACCTGTTTAGGCGACCGCTGACCTTCAAGGAATTGAACGCTTTCGATGGCGTCGTCTTCGATCCGCCGCGTGCCGGAGCGGAAGACCAGTCGAAGCAGCTTGCGCGGTCGGATGTGCCCTTCGTTGCCGCCGTATCGTGCAATCCGACGACGCTCGCTCGCGACCTCTCCATCCTCATCGCCGGCGGTTACCAGTTGAAGAGCGTGACGCCGATCGACCAGTTCCTATGGTCGCCACATGTCGAGGCGGTGGCGCTCTTGGAAAAGCCGAGGAAGCGAAGATAAGCGCTTGCGCTTGAATTGAGCGGGCTTTGCGCATATTTTGACACTATATTGTCAATTTGAGCATTGAGATGTCGTCATGACCTCCGCAGTCCTTGAAATTCCGGCCTCGCGCTTTGGCGAAGGCAAGTCGCCATTCTTGTCGGCGCGGCGCGTGGCCGAACTGCTTGGCGTGAACCTGAGCGAACTGGCCGGCCTGATCGGCGTCGCCCGCAACACGCTGGCGGCGAAGGCCGGCGCGCGCAAGGTTGACGCCGCACTGAGCCCTGTCGTCCGCATCCTGGCGATGGCAGGCGAAATGGCGGGCGATGAGCAGCGCGCGGCGATCTGGTTCAAGCACCAGCCGATCCCCGGCTGGGCGGGCAAGACCGCCTACGATCTCGTAGGCGAGGGCAAGGCCGACAAGGTGCTTGCCTATCTGGAGGCTGTGCGTTCCGGCGTCTATGCCTGACGCTCCTTCCAAGCTGACGCTGTGGCGCGCCTTCGTGCCGCAGTGGGCGCATCTGCCTTTGTCGGGCGAGGGTGCTGCGCGCTTCGGCGGGCGCTGGAATCCTGTCGGCGCGCCGACTATCTACGCGGCCCGCGAGCTTTCCACGGCGTGGGCGGAGTACAATCAGGGTTTCGTCCAGCACCCGGCCCTGATCGCGCAATTGGAACTGTCGGGCGCTCGCTTGGCCGACCTGACCGACGAAGAGGCGCTTGCCAAATTGGGTGTCAGCGAAACAGTCCACAAATGCGAGTGGCGCGATGCGCTCGATCGCAAGCAAGTTCCGCAAACCCACAAGCTGCGCAAGCGGTTGATGAAGGACGGATCGCACGGCGTTGTCTACCCGTCCTTCATGTCGCCGGGCGGTACCTGCGTTGCGCTGTGGCGCTGGAACGACAAGGACGGCCCGCGCCTCGATATCATCGATCCCGACCACAGATTGCCTAAGTCGCCGGCTTCGTGGGTCTAATGCGTGTCTCCCGAAAGTGGACACCGGTTTCGGGACAAAGACATGCATGAAATCAAGGAACCAAAGTGCAACCGATTGCTCGCGAAAACAATCGGTTGGCACTTTTCGGTGAATCAGTTCGGGAAGCTGCTTCGGTCAGACCTGTGTGCCGCCGACCGTCATCTGGTTCATGCGCAGATGCGGCTGGCCGACGCCGACCGGCACGCCCTGTCCGGCCTTGCCGCACATGCCGATGCCGGTGTCGAGCTTCATGTCGTTGCCGATCATGGTGACGCGATGCATCGCGTCCGGCCCGTTGCCGATCAGCATGGCGCCCTTGATCGGCTGGGTCACCTTGCCGTCCTCGATCATGTAGGCTTCGGTGCAGCCGAACACGAACTTGCCGGAAGTTATGTCGACCTGGCCGCCGCCGAAGGAGACGGCGTAGATGCCCTTCTTCACAGAAGCGATGATCTCGTCCGGTTCCATGTCGCCGGCGGTCATGTAGGTGTTGGTCATGCGCGGCATCGGCTGGTGGGCATAGCTTTCGCGCCGGCCGTTTCCGGTGGCGGCCATGCCCATCAGGCGCGCGTTGAGCCTATCCTGCATGTAGCCGACCAGCTTGCCGTCCTCAATCAGCACGTTGCGGGCCGAGGGCGTGCCTTCGTCGTCAACGGTGAGCGAGCCGCGCCGCTCGGCCATGGTGCCGTCGTCGACGACGGTGACGCCCTTCGCCGCAACCTGCTGGCCCATCAGTCCGGCGAAGGCGGAGGTCTTCTTGCGGTTGAAGTCGCCTTCCAGCCCGTGGCCGACCGCTTCGTGCAGCATGACGCCCGGCCAGCCGCTTGAGAGCACGATATCGAAGGTCCCGGCGGGGGCGGGGATGGCCTCGAGATTGACCAATGCTTGCCGCAGCGCCTCCTTCGCAGCCTGCTTCCAGCTGTCTTCGACCAGGAATTCGCCGAACCCCTTGCGGCCGCCCATGCCGAAGGAGCCGCTTTCCTGGCGGTCGCCATCGCCGACGACGACAGAGACGTTGATCCTGACCAGCGGGCGGATGTCGCGCACCGTCTGGCCGTCGCCGCGCAGGATCTCGACATGCTGCCACGACGATGCCAGCGAGGCGGTGACCTGGCGCACGCGCGGGTCCTCCGCGCGCAGCCACGCGTCGATTTCCTGCAGGAGCTTCGACTTGGCTTCGAACGACGGCGAGGGAATGGGGTTCTCGTCGCTGTAGAGATGGCGGTTGGTGCGCTGCGGCGCTGCAGCGAGCGTTCCCGAATAGCCGCCCTTTACCGCCGATACGGCATCCGAGGCGCGCAGGAGCGCTGTCTCGGACAATTCGCTGGAATGCGCATAGCCGGTCGCTTCGCCGGCTACAGCGCGCAAGCCAAAGCCCTGGTCGGTGTTGAAGTTCGCCGTCTTCAACCGGCCATTGTCGAACATCAGCGCTTCGCTCTCGCTGTATTCGAGATAAAGCTCGCCGTCGTCGGCGCCTTTCAGCGTGTCGGCGACGATATTCTTGATGCGGTCGTCGGAAATATCGAACTGGCTGATGAGGCTGGTCATGACGCGGCTACCTTCGAGGCAAATCTTTGCACCCGATGTAGGCGCGCAAGGGCCGCTCGGCAATGCACCTTGCTGAAACGATACTCAGGGCAGCGCAGCGAAGCCGTCGGCGAAACCCTTGAGGTCGACCGGGATGCCGATGCCCTCTTCCGGCGTCTGGAAAATGATGAAGGTGGCGGCGGTGCCCGTTTTCAGCGTATCGAGCAGGGATTTCTCGAGGATGACCTCGGCGTAGCAGCCGTCCTGGAAGCAGCGCACGAAATAGGCGCGGCCGATGTCCTTGCCGTCGACATTGAGGCCGAGGCCGTTCGGAAGCAGCACGCCCAAGGGGGCCAGGACACGCAGGATTTCGGCCTTGTTGTCTGCGGTGCGCAGGACGACGACCGAAAGGCCCATTTCGGGGCGATCCTCGGCGACGACGTTCTGCATCATCACGCATTGTTCGGCGCTGGCGCCCGCAGGCGTGTCGCAGATGATCGACCACGCCCCGTGGGTGGACTTCACGCTGCCGCTTGGCTGTGCGGCAAGGCTTGAGCCGGCGCACAACAAGGCGGCGAGAAAGATGACCTTTGCCAAGGTTCTCGAAACCCAAGAGTTCATGACGACTCCACTACGAATCACGACACTTTAGGCCGCGCCGAAGCCAAGGAAAAGGACGCTACGGCGTTCAATTGCTTTTGACTGCGGCGATATTGGGGTTTTTCAAGTGAAATTTGCGCTCCGGGGTGTCGCTTGTGGGTGCGGGCCTCATATTCCACCGATGGTTCCGTGCCCAACCGCACCCCGTTGCGCGCAAAAATGCCGCATGATTGGCGGACCTCCTTCCTTGCGGTAGAACAAAGAGTATGGTTTGAACCAGCAACGGAGTGTCCGGGATTCCCGTCCCGGCGCGCATTGGATATTCTCGCAGCCGCGCTGCGAGGCAGGGGAGATGATAAGGGCGATGAGAAAGATCGTTGCAGGGGGCTTCAGCGCTGCCGCTACTTTGCTTGCTGGGGCATCCGCCCAGGCAGCCCAGCCGCAGGATTGGGAAATGACCTTCCAGCCTGCCGCCACAGGCATAATGCACCAGATAACCTGGTTCGAGCACTACACGCTGTGGTTCATCGTCCCGATCACGCTTTTGGTCCTGTTCCTGCTCGCTTACTGCATCATGAAGTTCCGTGCGAGCGTGAACCCGACTGCCTCGCGCACCAGCCACAACACGCTGATCGAAGTGATCTGGACCGTCGGTCCGGTCCTCATCCTGCTGTTCATCGCCGTGCCTTCGTTCCAGCTCCTGACGGCTCAGTATTCGCCGCCGGAAGAGGCCAAGCTGACGCTCAAGGCGACGGCCAACCAGTGGAACTGGGACTACGAATACCAGACCGAAGAGCCGCTTTCCTTCAACTCCGCCGTTCTGGGCGACGCGGACCGCGCCGCTCTCGGCAAGGAAGACAAGGCGGTCTACCCGCGTCTTCTCGCTGTCGACAACGAACTCGTCGTTCCGGTCAACACCATGGTTCGGGTCCTGGTCACGGCTTCCGACGTGATCCATGCCTTCGCGATGCCGGCATTCGGGCTGAAGACCGACGCGGTGCCGGGCCGCACCAACGAGACCTGGTTCAAGGTCGAGAAGGAAGGCATCTATTACGGCCAATGCTCCGAATTGTGCGGCAAGGACCATGCCTTCATGCCGATCGCCATCCGGGTCGTTTCCGAAGCGCAGTACAATACGTGGTTTGCAGCGGCCAAGGCCGATCTGCCGGGCGCCAACAAGGCGCTGATGGCCGAAATCGCTGCCAAGCAGAACGTAGCTTCGGCTGGAAACTAATTCGTCGCAGGCCTAAGGCTTTATACCCAGGGAATTCAAGGCAACGGAACCGAACATGGCACACGCTGCAGCACATGACGATCATCATCACCCGCAAGGTTGGGTGCGTTGGGTCTATTCGACCAATCACAAGGATATCGGTACGCTCTACCTGATATTCGCAATCATCGCGGGCATCATCGGCGGCTTCCTGTCCGTCATGATGCGCATGGAGCTTGCCGAGCCGGGCATCCAGATCTTCACGGGCTTTGCCCAGATGGTCTACGGCTTCGAGGGCGACGCTGCCGTCGACGGCGGCAAGGCGATGTACAACGCCTTCACCACCATGCACGGCCTGATCATGATCTTCTTCATGGTCATGCCTGCCCTGATCGGTGGGTTTGCCAACTGGATGGTGCCGATCATGATCGGTGCGCCGGACATGGCCTTCCCGCGCATGAACAACATTTCGTTCTGGCTGCTGCCTCCGGCGCTGATCCTTTTGCTTCTGTCCTTCTTCGTGCCGAGCGCTCCCGGTTCCTATGGTATCGGCGGCGGCTGGACGATGTATCCGCCGTTCTCGACCACCGGCCAGCCCGGTCCGGCGATGGATCTGGCCATCCTCTCGGTCCACGTGGCGGGTGCTTCCTCGATCCTTGGCGCGATCAACTTCATCACCACGATCTTCAACATGCGCGCTCCTGGCATGACGCTGCACAAGATGCCGCTGTTTGCCTGGTCGGTGCTGATCACCGCCTTCCTGCTTCTCCTGTCGCTCCCGGTTCTCGCCGGCGGCATCACCATGCTTCTCACCGACCGCAACTTCGGCACGACGTTCTTCACGCCGGACGGCGGCGGCGATCCGATCCTGTTCCAGCACCTGTTCTGGTTCTTCGGTCACCCGGAAGTTTATATCCTGATCCTGCCGGGCTTCGGCATCATCAGCCACATCATCTCGACCTTCTCCAAGAAGCCGGTTTTCGGCTACCTCGGCATGGCCTACGCCATGGTCGCGATCGGCGCGGTCGGCTTCGTCGTGTGGGCTCACCACATGTTCACCACCGGCATCTCGCTTGACGCCCAGCGCTACTTCGCTTTCGCCACCATGGTGATCGCGGTGCCGACGGGCGTGAAGATCTTCTCCTGGGTCGCCACCATGTGGGGCGGTTCCATCACCATCCGCACGCCGATGCTGTGGGCGATCGCCTTCGTGTTCCTGTTCACGGTCGGCGGCGTTACCGGCGTCCAGCTCGCCAATGCCGGCTTCGACCGCGCGGTGCACGACACCTACTACGTCGTCGCCCACTTCCACTACGTGATGTCGCTGGGCTCGGTGTTCGCCATCTTCGCCGGCTGGTACTACTGGTTCCCGAAGATGACCGGCTACATGTATTCGCCGTTCATCGCGCGCGCCCATTTCTGGGTCACGTTCATCGGCGTCAACCTGGTGTTCTTCCCGCAGCACTTCCTTGGCCTGTCGGGCATGCCGCGCCGCTACATCGACTATCCGGATGCGTTCGCCGGCTGGAACATGGTTTCCTCCTACGGATCCTACATCTCGGCATTCGGCGTGCTGATCTTCCTCGTGGGCGTCTTCGAGGCGTTTTCGAAGAAGCGCATCGCCGGCGCCAACCCGTGGGGTGAAGGTGCGACGACGCTGGAATGGCAGCTTCCTTCGCCGCCGCCTTACCACCAGTGGGAACAGCTTCCCCGCATCAAGTAGGCGGGTAGGCAATTGAAATCGAAATCGCCGGCTACGGCCGGCGGTTTTGGCCAAACGGAATGATCGGACTTTTGAGTACGCATGGCCCTGGTTGACCATACAAGCATCGAGGACGCTGACTTCCGCATGTCGGAAGCGACGGCTGGCGATTTCTTCGCGCTTCTGAAGCCGCGCGTGATGTCGCTGGTCGTGTTCACGGCGTTCGTCGGCCTGATCGCTGCGCCGGTGACGATCAATCCGTTCATCGCGGTGATCGCCATCTTGTCGATTGCCATTGGCGCAGGAGCCTCCGGCGCCCTCAACATGTGGTATGACGCCGATATCGACGCCGTCATGACCCGCACCGCCACCCGGCCTGTGCCCTCTGGCAAGGTAACGCCCGGCGAGGCGCTGAGCTTCGGGCTTGTGCTTTCGGCGCTTTCGGTGATGACGCTCGGCGTGCTGGTCAACTGGCTCTCGGCCTCGCTGCTCGCCTTTACGATTTTCTTCTATGCCGTCATCTATACGATGTGGCTGAAGCGCTGGACCCCGCAGAACATCGTCATCGGCGGTGCGGCTGGCGCCTTCCCGCCCATGATCGGCTGGGCTGCCGCTACTGGTTCGATCAGCCTTGAAAGCGTGATCCTGTTCCTGATCATCTTCCTGTGGACGCCGCCGCATTTCTGGGCGCTTGCCCTGTTCAAGTCCGACGACTACCAGCGCGCCGGCGTTCCGATGATGCCGAACGTTGCAGGCGAGGCGTCGACGCGCCGGCAGATATTCGCCTATGCGCTGGTGCTTGCGCCGATCGGCGTGCTGCCCTGGGGTCTTGGCTATACGACCGCCGTGTACGGCATTGTTGCCTTGCTGCTCGGCGCTGGCTTTGTCTGGTACTCGTGGAAGGTATTGCGCATGAGCGATGCCGACCGTGCGATGAAGCCTGCCAAGGCGCTGTTCGGCTATTCGCTGCTCTATCTGTTCGCGATCTTTGCTGTCTATCTGGGTGATCGCCTCGTCGAACACGCCTTGAACCTTGGCGGAGTGTGACGGCGATGGACGATCTCGAACTTGTGACCCTTACCGAACGCCAGAGAAAAGCCCGGCGCAACCGTTCCATCGCGATCGGGCTGGCTCTGGCGGCACTTGTCGTCATCTTCTACGTGGCGACCATCGCGAAGTTCGGTCCCGCCATCCTCAACCGGCCGATGTGAGGAGGCGATGAGCGTCAATCCTGACATAGACAGGGCAAGGCAGAAGAACAATCGCGTTGTCGCGGCGGTTTGCGTGGCCTTCTTTGGCGGGATGGTTGGAATGGCCTATGCCGCGGTTCCGCTGTATTCGCTGTTTTGCCAGGTGACCGGCTATGGCGGCACCACCCAGCGCACGACGCAGTATTCCGACCGGGTGCTCGACCGCGACATCACCATCCGCTTCGATGCCAATACGGCCGGTATCCCGTGGCAGTTCGAGCCTGTTGCCCGCGCCATGACGATCAAGATCGGCGAGACGGCGCAGGCGCACTACACGGCAACCAATCTATCCGACAAGCCGGTTACCGGCCGGGCCACGTTCAACGTCACGCCGGAGCTTGCCGGCGCGTACTTCAACAAGGTCGAGTGTTTCTGCTTCACCGATACGACGCTGAAGCCCGGCGAGACGCTGGACATGCCGGTGGTCTTCTATGTCGATCCCGACATTGTCGATTTGCCGGAAATGAAAGATGTAAAGACGATCACGCTGTCTTATACGATGTTCCCGACTGAGGGAGACAAGCCGGTGGCCTCGGCACCGGTCGAAGACGACGGCAAGACAGTTTCGAATACCGAAGGGAAACTCGGGGGCTGACATGGCAGACGCGCACGCAAAACCGCAACACGACTACCACATCATCGATCCTAGCCCGTGGCCGTTCATCGGCTCGGTCGGCGCGCTGGTCATGGCTATCGGTGGCGTGGGCTGGATGCAGTACCTCAAGGGCAACGAGTTCCACCTGTTCGGCATAAACCTGGCGACGCCGTGGATATTCTTCATAGGCCTGCTGATCGTTCTTTATACGATGTTCTCCTGGTGGTCGGACACCATCAAGGAAGCGCATGAAGGCCACCATACGCGCGTTGTCTCGCTGCACCTGCGCTACGGCATGATCATGTTCATCGCCTCCGAGGTGATGTTCTTCGTTGCCTGGTTCTGGGCTTTCTTCGACGCCAGCCTGTTCCCCAACGAGGTGCACCAGTACGCCCGCACCGAGTTCACCGGTGGCGTGTGGCCGCCGAAGGGCATCGAAGTGCTCGATCCCTTCCACCTGCCGCTCTACAACACCATCATCCTGCTGCTTTCCGGCACGACGGTGACCTGGGCGCACCATGCGCTGATCCACGGTGACCGCAAGGGCCTGATCAACGGCCTGGCATTGACCGTTGGCCTTGGCATCCTGTTCAGCTTCGTGCAGGCTTACGAGTACATGCACGCGCCGTTTGCGTTCAAGGAATCCATCTACGGCGCGACCTTCTTCATGGCTACCGGCTTCCATGGTTTCCACGTCCTGATCGGCACGATTTTCCTGATCGTCTGCCTGATCCGCGCGGTTCGCGGCGATTTCACGCCGAAGCAGCACTTCGGTTTCGAAGCCGCCGCCTGGTATTGGCACTTTGTCGACGTGGTGTGGCTGTTCCTCTTTGCCTCGATCTACGTTTGGGCATCTTCCGGGGCAACGATCGCCGCCGGCCACTGATCCGGGTTTCGAATAAGAAATGAGGCGGCTGCGGCAACGTGGCCGCCTTATCTTTTGGGGCTGCTTGCTGGTAGTGTGACGCCCATGAATGATGACAAGGCCATCTGGCCGCCCATCGATCCGATCCAGGCCGGCCTCGCCGGCAGGTGCCCGCGCTGCGGAGAAGGGCGATTGTTTTCCGGTTTTCTTTCCGTGGGTTCGGGCTGCGACAATTGCGGCCTGGACTATTCATATGCGGATGCAGGCGATGGTCCCGCCGTCTTCGTCATCCTCATCATCGGATTTGTCGTGGTCGGATTGGCGTTGTGGACTGAAGTGTCCTACGGCCCACCGCTGTGGCTGCATTTCACCCTTTGGGTACCGCTGCTCATTGTCTTGTGCCTGACTGCGCTCAGATTGATCAAGGGCGTGCTCCTGACCCTGCAGTACCGCAACAAGGCCGCCGAAGGCAGGCTGGACAATAGCCAATGACAGATCAGTCAGTATCGGTTGGCGCGCCGTCGCGCCGCCGCACCGTTTTCGCGCTCGTGCTGGGTTTGGCCGGCATAGCCGTCCTCCTGGCGCTTGGAACCTGGCAGGTGCAGCGCCTTCACTGGAAGGAAGCGATCCTACAGACCATCGACCAGCGCATGCACGCGGCACCCCAGCCGCTGGCTGATGTCGAGAAGAAGTTCGCTGCGGAAGGCGACGTCGACTACGTCCCGGTAACGGTGACCGGGACATTCCTGCATGAGGCGGAACGTCACTTCTTTGCCACCTGGCAGGGGCAGTCAGGCTTCGATGTCTTCACGCCCCTGAAGCTGGACGATGGGCGTCTTGTCTTCGTCAATCGCGGCTTCGTCCCTTACGACATGAAGGATCCGGCCAAGCGCCCTGAAGGGCAGGTTGCGGGCATTGTGACCCTGACCGGCCTTGCTCGAAATCCACTTGCGGTGAAGCCATCGGGAATGTTGCCCGACAACGATCCGGCAAAGAACATCTTCTATTGGAAGGATCGCGATGCCATGGCGGCGAGTGCTGGCCTGCCGGCAGGCTACCAAATGGTGCCGATCTTCATCGATGCCGACGCCACGCCCAATCCCGGCCATTTGCCGATGGGTGGCGTCACGCTCATCGACTTGCCCAACAACCACCTGCAATACGCCATCACCTGGTATGGACTAGCGGCAGCTTTGGCCGGGGTTCTGCTCTTTTCGCTGCGGCGGCCGAAAAAGGTGGAGTGAAACCCACTGACCTTGACAGGGCAGGGATGCACGCCCCATGTCGGGCATCACAGATGATACGGAATTCATGCTGCAGAAGAGACTTGCCGAGACCGACGTGACCGAGACCAAGCCACCGCTGACAATCAGGCTTTGCCAGCCACGCGGCTTTTGCGCCGGCGTCGATCGGGCGATCCAGATCGTCGTGCTTGCCTTGAAGAAGTACGGTGCCCCCGTCTATGTGCGCCACGAGATCGTGCATAATCGCTATGTGGTCGAGGGGCTGCAAAACCTTGGCGCGGTCTTCATCGAAGAGCTTTCCGAAATCCCCGACGGGCATCATCATTGCCCTGTGGTGTTTTCCGCTCACGGCGTGCCGAAGTCTGTTCCAGCCGATGCGGTGGCGCGAAACCTGTTTTATCTCGACGCCACTTGTCCGCTGGTTTCGAAGGTTCACAAGCAGGCCATGCGCCACCAGCGCCTCGGCCGCCATGTGCTGTTGATCGGTCATGCCGGACATCCGGAAGTGATCGGCACAATGGGCCAGTTACCGGACGGGGCGGTGACCCTGGTCGAAACGGCGGACGATGCGCGAAGTTTCGAGCCGGCTGATCCCGATGCGCTCGGTTTCGTTACGCAGACGACGTTGTCGGTCGAGGACACGGCTCATGTTATCGAGGCGTTGCAGGAGCGTTTTCCCGCTTTGCAGGCGCCTGCCGCGGAATCGATCTGCTACGCTACCACGAACCGGCAGGAGGCTGTGAAAGAGACGGCTTCGGGTGCCGATCTTTATCTTGTGGTTGGTGCTCCCAATTCGTCCAACTCGCGTCGCCTGGTCGAGGTCGCGGAACGGGCCGGCGCGCGCATGTCGCTTCTCGTACAGCGCGCGACGGACATTCCGTGGCAAGAGATCGAGGGCATTTCGACGCTTGGACTTTCAGCTGGCGCATCGGCTCCGGAGATCATCGTCGACGAGATCATCGACGCATTTCGCGCACGTTTCGACGTATCCGTCGAACTCGCGATAACGGCAACGGAGACGGAGGATTTCCCGGTGATGCGCGTTCTGCGCGATGTCGAATTGACCAAGGCCGACATGGCTTTCGTCAACGGGACCCGCTAGCCGATGGCGGTCTATACCGACATTTCCGAAGTCGAGTTATCGGCGTTCATCGCCAGATACGACATCGGCGAATTGCTCTCCTACAAGGGCATCGCCGAAGGCGTCGAAAACTCGAACTTCCTGCTCCATGCCACCAGCGCGGCCTACATCCTGACGCTTTACGAGAAGCGGGTAAATCGCGACGATCTGCCCTTCTTTCTTGGGCTGATGCAGCATCTTTCCGACAAGGGCATTCGCTGCCCTTTGCCGGTCAAGCGCAGCGACGGCGAAATCATCGGGGAACTGGCTGGACGCCCTGCCGCGATCGTCACTTTCCTCGAAGGTATGTGGATGCGGCGGCCAACGGTTGAGCATTGTCGTGAAGTTGGAGCAGCCCTTGCCGCGATGCATCTGGCCGGACAGGACTTTGCGCTCCGGCGCAAGAACGGCCTCACAGTGGATGGCTGGCGACCTTTGTGGGAAAAGGCGCGTGATCGCGCCGATGAAGTGGAACCCGGCCTGGCTGACGAAGTCGAGGCCGATCTCGCCGACTTCGAGGTCAATTGGCCGTCCAGCTTGCCGGTCGGCGTCATCCATGCCGATCTTTTCCCGGACAACGTCTTCTTCCTCGGCAAGCGGCTGTCGGGGCTGATCGATTTCTATTTCGCCTGCACCGATCTGTTGGCCTATGACGTCGCTGTCTGCCTCAATGCCTGGTGTTTCGAAAAGGACAATTCCTTTAATCTCACCAAGGGCATGGCCCTGCTTGGCGGCTATACGGCGGTGCGTCCCTTGTCGCAGGAAGAGGCCGCAGCGCTGCCGATACTGGCGCGTGGTTCGGCGCTGCGCTTCATGCTGACCAGGCTCTATGACTGGCTGAACACGCCTCAGGGGAGCCTTGTGGTGAAGAAGGACCCGCTGGAATATCTGCGCCGCATGCGCTTCCATCGCCATGTCGCTTCGGCGGCCGAATATGGGCTGAGGGCATAGCGTGAAGAACGTCGAGATTTTCACCGACGGAGCATGTTCCGGCAACCCCGGCCCAGGGGGGTGGGGCGCGATCCTGCGCTTCAACGGGGCGACCCGGGAACTTTCTGGCGGTGAGGCCCTGACCACCAACAACCGCATGGAATTGATGGCGGCAATCTCCGCGCTGAATGCGCTGAAGGAACCCTGCGCCGTCGATCTGCATACGGATTCCAGCTACGTCAAGGACGGCATTTCAAGCTGGATAGACGGCTGGAAGCGGCGCGGCTGGAAGACGGCCGATAACAAGCCGGTCAAGAACGTCGAGCTTTGGCAGGCGTTGGACGAAGCGCGCAAGCGCCACAAGGTGACGTGGCACTGGGTGAAGGGCCATGCCGGCCACCCGGAGAACGAACGCGCGGACGAACTCGCCCGCGCCGGAATGGCGCCCTTCAAAAAGGGGCCGGTGAAGCTAGCGGCCACGTCGGCACCGAGCGGCAAGGCGACCGCTCCAGCGCCGAGGAAACCGAAACGCTCGTTACAAAGCTATTGAGCTGGCCGCAGCGAAACCCGGTTGAATGCCTCAAAGTTGCTCGAGAATGCGGGAAGCGCCCGATTCCACCGCCTGACCGGGCGATCCTTCGACGTTTATCGCCGTAACCCGACCGTCATCGACGATCATCGAAAACCGCCTCGAACGCAAACCCATGCCACCACCGGACATGTCGGCATCGAGTCCCGCCGCCTTGGTGAACTGCCCATTGCCGTCGGCGAGATAAACAATCTTGCCTTCGCCGCCGGTGAAACGGGCCCAGGCGCCCATGACATGATGGTCGTTGACCGCAACTACGGCGATCGCATCCACGCCACGCGCGAGGATGGCATCATGGTTCTCAAGGTAACCGGGAAGATGATTGTTGCTGCAGGTTGGCGTGAAGGCACCGGGCACACCGAAGAGAACGACTTTCTTGCCGGCGAAGATGTCCGCTGTCGTCAGGCTTTTCGCGCCGTCCTCAGTCATTGTCTTGAAGGTTGCTTCGGGCAGCTTGTCGCCAACGGAAATCGTCATTGCAGTCCTCGCTTGTCGCAAATTCATGGGAAGGTGGCTCGGCGCCGGAGAAATTGAGCTTTCTAGTCCAGATATGAAACGCTGTAGCCCGTTGGCTGCAGGTCGGCAATCGTCAAGGCAATGTTGAGTTTCATGGGTAGCGCAGCATGCCGGAAACTGAGGACCCGCCATCAGTCAGCGTGTAGAACAGGCCTTCGCCCGTCGGGACTTCGGAGGGGCGGTCAAGGATCGGCACGGTAAAGACGGTCTTGCCGGATTTCATGGCTTTGACCGGCGTGCCGAACATATAGCCCTGTTCGCCGGCGACGAAAAAGTCTGATGCAGTGCCGTCGCCCGGGACCTTGGCCTCCACAACCAGTGTTTCCTGGTCGCCTGGCAGGACATTGATGCCGAAATCGGCTTGAGCAGCCGCCGGCAGGGCAGATAGCGCCGCCTTCACCACCGTCGCATCCGCCTGATCGTCGGAGCCTGTAGCCGGATCGATCGTGAATTTCGCTTGAACCGGAATGCAGATCGTTTCGCAGATGCCAAGCAGGACATCGGCTTCGATCTTCACGGGCTCGCCGGGAGAGGGAACCGTGAACGAGACGGGCAAGGTGACGGGATAGTCGTAGCCCGCCCACTTGCTATAGCCATCGTCATGACGTTGGGGGGCAGGATAGGCCAACACGGCTTTGGCCACATTGCTGCTGCGCTCGACGCCGATCTGGGGAGGAACGCCGCTGTCGCCCGGATCGCGCCAATAGGTTTTCCAGCCCGGCTTGAGTGCGATTTCCAGAGCGCCTTGCAGCTTGCCTTGCACATCAGGCTTGCCTGTGGTGACAAGACGCACCTTGCCGCCCTCGCTGTCGTGCCAGTCGGATGATGAGGCGTTTGCAGGCGCGGCAGCGGCGCTGAGGACAAAGATGGCGGACGCCAACAGGACGAAGCTTCGCATGAGGCCTGAATTGATCATTGCGGGACGTTGAAGCAACCGATTTTCGCACATGACGCGCATCATTTTTGCGTTACCCAGCGCACGCAGGGCTGGCCCAAATAGTTTGCAGCTTACTTTGGTGCATCTTTTACATGTGAGGGAAACGCGCTACCCTTGCGTCATGGATTTGTTGCGCAACAATGGCAAGCCCGCAGGCGGCGGCTTTCTTGATGACCAGTTCCTCATTGCCATGCCCGGCATGAAGGACAACCGCTTTGCGCGCTCGGTCATCTACGTGTGCGCGCATAGCGACGAAGGCGCCATGGGGCTGATCATCAACCAGACCCAGCAGATGCTTTTTCCGGATCTTCTGGTCCAGCTCGGCATCATGGACGAGCAGGAAGCGATCCGCTTGCCGCCGCCCGCTCGCGACTTCATCGTTCGCAATGGCGGGCCGGTCGATCGCAGCCGCGGGTTCGTCCTGCATTCCGGCGACTACCGTGTCGAATCTTCCCTGAATGTGTCCGACGAGGTTTGCCTGACCGCTACGGTTGATATTCTGAGGGCCATTTCTACTGGTCGAGGGCCACGCCGCGCGCTGATGGCGCTGGGCTATTCGGGCTGGGGCGCAGGCCAACTGGAAAGCGAAATTGCCCAGAACGGCTGGTTGACCTGCCCGGCGACGCCGGAGTTGCTGTTCGATCCCGATATAGAAAGCAAATACGACCGCATCCTTGCCGCGATCGGCATCGATATTGCCCATCTGAGCTCTGCCGCCGGCCACGCCTGAGCCGCGACCTTCGGGCGCTCTGCTTCGCGGAGCGCTCTAAGCTTGCTCCAGCGGGTACTGTTCCTTCAGCATCTTCAGTACCTGGTCGCCTGCTACAGGCGCGCCGAACATGAAGCTCTGGACGTATTCGCAGCCGATCTGGCGCAGTTCCAACGCATCGCTTTGATCGGAAATGCCTTCCGCCACCACCGACAGGCCCAGTTCATGCGCCATGTTGACCATCGACTTGATGAGCATGGCGCGCTTCGGCGTCGTGTCATCGACGAAGCTCTTGTCGATCTTGATGGTGTCGAAGGGAAAGCGCGTGAGGTAGGAAAGCGACGAATAGCCGGTACCGAAATCGTCCAGTGACAGGCCGATGCCAAGGCGCTTCAACTTGTTGAGGACATGGGCCGCCTGCTCGGGATTGTCCATCACCAGCGATTCCGTAAGTTCCAGCCGGAAGCAGCGAGCCTTGAGATTGGCACGCGCGATGATGGAACGAACGTCGCTGACCAGGTCGCGGCGGATCAGTTGCCGGCTAGACAGATTGACGGAAACCGAGAGGGGAGCGTCGCTGATCTGCTTTTGCCATGACGCGAGGTCTTCGGCTGCGCGCTGCATGGCAAACAGGCCAAGCTGGACGATCAAGCCGCAATTCTCGGCGACGGGAATGAAGTCGCCCGGCGGGATCATGCCTCGCCTTGGGTGATCCCAGCGCAACAGGGCCTCGAAGCCGGCGATACTGTTGTCTTCCAGCCGCACGATGGGCTGATAGGCAAGGGTAAATTCCCGCCGTTCGATCGCACGCCTCAGATCGGACTCGAATTGCAGCTTGTCGGTGCCGACAGTACGGAAGGCGGGCCGGAACGGCTCGATCCGGTCGCCGCCGAAGCGCTTTGCCTGATGAAGGGCAAGCTCGGCGTCCTTGACCATGTCTTCCGCTGCGGTTTGCTCGGACGTCCAGGTGATGAGGCCCATCGAGGCGGTGAGCACGATTTCACGCTTGGCAAAAGTGATCGGCGCGCTGATGGCCTGCTTGATCGCTTCGGCCACAGCCGCAATGCGGGCCGGGTCCTGTTCCGACAACAGCATGAGGGCGAACTGGTCGCCAGCGAAGCGCGACAGCGAATCCTTGGGCTTAAGCAGGCGGTGCAGGCGCCGGGCAATGGTGAGCAGGATGGTGTCGCCGGCCGAAATTCCGAGCCCGTCATTGACCTGCTTGAAGCGGTCGATGTCGATCACGAACACGGTCGGCCGGACCTTTTCCTCGGTTCGAGCAATCGAGATCACCGCTTCCAGGCGGTTCATGAACAATTCGCGATTGGGCAAGCCGGTCAAATTGTCATGCACGGCGTCGTGCAGCAGGCGCTCCTCGGCCTTCTTCTGCTCTGTCACATCGACCATGGTGCCAACGCAGCGGATCACTTCGCCGTCGGAGCCGATGACCGGGCGGGCGCGCAGCGCAAACCAGTGGTAGTGGCCGTCGGCGCCTCGCAGGCGGAAGCTTTGTGAGACGCGGCCGCGCCGATGCTCAAGCACGATGTCCAACGTGGTGCGGAAGGTGTCTCGGTCGTCGGCGTGCAAAACCGGCAGCCAGTTGCGGGCTGGGCCGCCAAGGCTGTTGGGTGCGAGGCCAAGTTGCAGGCTGACATCGGGACGGGTGACGACGCGGTCGCGCAGAACGTCCCAGTCCCAGACGATGTCGCCCGAGCCGATGACCGCCAGTGCCTGCCGCTCGATGTCCGAGAACAGCCCCTGATGCAGCGCGCCGCCGGCAAACGCGTGCTGCATGACGGTGAAGCCGATGAGCAGGATGATGAGGATCAGGCCGCCACCAAGCGCCGGCTGCACGATATCGTTGTCGAGCAGGCCGTTGACCGCCATCCATGAGCCGGTGAGCCACAGAAGCACCATGACCCAGCTTGGCACCAGCATGATGGCGCGGTCGTAGCCGCGTATGCCGAGCATGATGATGAGACCGATGCCGGTCAGCGCGGTTGCGGCGAAGGACAGTCTGGCAATACCGGCGGCCACGGCGGGATCGATAATGGCGATGCCGGCGATCAGCGCCAGACCCAGCACCCAGACCAGCGCGCCGTAGCTGAAATGGCCGTGCCAGCGGTTGAGATTGAGATAGGCGAACAGGAACACAACGAAGGTCGCGGCGAGGCCCACCTCCGTGCCCGCTCGCCACAATTGCTCGTTGCCCGGCGACATCTCGATGATCTTGCTGAGGAAACCGAAATCCACGCAGATATAGGCCAGAACCGCCCAGGAAAGGGCCGCCGTTGCCGGAAACATCGAGGTGCCCTTGACCACGAACAGGATGGTAAGGAACAGCGCCAGAAGGCCGGCGATGCCGATGACGATGCCGCGATAGAGCGTGTAGGAATTGACGGAATCCTTGTAGGCTTCCGGCTCCCACAGATAGACCTGCGGCAGTTTTGGCGAGGCGAGATCGGCGACGAATGTGACGACTGCGCCGGGGTTCAGCGTGACCCGGAACACGTCGGCGTCGGGACTTGCCTGCCGGTCGAGGGCAAAACCTTCGCTGGGCGTGATGGCGGCAATGCGCGTCGAACCGAGATCGGGCCAGAACAGGCCGGAGTTGACCAGCCGAAAGTGTGGCGCGACGATCAGGCGGTCGATCTGCTGGTCGGTGGTGTTGGCCAGCGCAAACACCGCCCAGTCGCCGGTGGAACGCTTGTCGTTACTCTCCACCTCGATGCGCCGGACGATGCCGTCGGGGCCGGGAGCGGTCGAGACCTGAAAATTTTCACCCTGGTTGCGATAGATTTCAACCGCGCCGGAAAGGTCGAGCGCCACATCGTCACGCGCAATCTTGATCGGCTCGATCGCAAAAGACGAGCTGACCGAGCCAATGGTGACCAGAGCTGCAAGAAAGAAGGCGAGCAGCGACCTGATTCGCGGAAATGTCGTCAAAAATCAGTCCTTTGTTCGCGCACCCGGCGGATCGTCCACGATCCGGGCGTATAGATAGTGGTCCTGCCAGGAGCCATTGATCCTGAGATAGGATCGCAAAAGTCCTTCGCGCTGGAATCCGGCTTTTTCAAGCACACGGATCGAGCGGGCATTGTCGGGAATACAGGCCGCTTCGACCCGGTGCAACTTTAGCGTATCGAAAGCGAACCGCACCAGCACATTTACCGAATCCGTCATCAGACCGCGCCCGGCATAGCGTTCGCCCATCCAATAGCCAATATGGGCACTTTGGCAGACACCATGCCGAATATTGCCCAGTGTAATGCCGCCGACCAGCTTGCCGCTCGTCTTTTCCACAATGAAGAGGGCTATGGCCACGCCCTGGGCATAGTCCTCGCGGTATCGGCCGATCCTGTGACGCCACGCGGTACGGTCCAGTTCGTCCGGCGTCCAGCGTGGCTCCCACCGCTCGAGAAAGGCACGGCTATCACCGCGTAGCGCAGCCCACTCCCGATAGTCGTTTGCCAGTGGGAAGCGCAGGATTACCTTCTCGCCTTTCAGCGCCGGCAGGTCGCGGCGGAAGAAAGGGAGCGCGAACACAATGGTTTATACGGCAATGCGCCGTGCTGGAGCGCCGGCGTTCGGCAGCACGTCGAGGATCGCTTCGTATGGCGCGAGCGTTCCCACGGGGCCGACTGCGGTCAGTGTCGGTTTGGTGGAAAAGAGCCGTGCCGAAAGATCGGTAAGCCTGCCGACGGTCAGCGCCTGAAGGCGCTCCATCAGCTCTTCCTTGGGAATGGGCCTGCCGAACAGCAGAAGCTGACGGGCGATCTGCGAGGCGCGGCTTGCCGGGCTTTCCGCCGACATGATGAGGCCGGCCCGGTACTGTGCCCGCGCACGATCCAGTTCTTCCTGGAAGATCTCTTCGCCGGCCTTCTGCAGTTCGTTGGCAATCACCGGCACCAGTTCGCCGATGTTGCTTTGGCCGGTGGCTGCATGCACGCCGAAAATTCCGGTGTCGGAAAAGCCCCAGTGGAAGGCATAGACCGAATAGCAGAGGCCGCGCTTCTCGCGCACTTCCTGGAACAGGCGGGACGACATGCCGCCGCCGAGGATCATGGACAGCACCTGCGAGGCGTAGAAGTCGCGCACATGGTAGGCGCGGCCTTCGAAACCCAGCACGATCTGCGCATCCATCAGGTCGCGGTCTTCGCGGAAGTCGCCGCCGACATACTGCGCATATTGCGGCGTGACGCTTTCCGCGTGGGGGCGGAAGCCGCCGAGCTTGTCTTCGACCTGGCGCACGAAGTCGTCGTGCTTGATATCTCCTGCTGCCACGAGAACCATGCGGTCGGCGCCGTATTGGCGTTCCATGAAGTCGTGCAACTGCTTGGACGTAAAGGATTGCACCGTTTCCGGCGTGCCGAGGATGGAGCGGCCGAGGGTCTGGTGACGGAAAGCCGTTTCGGTGAAGCGGTCGAAGACGATGTCGTCCGGGGTGTCGTGGGCGGCACCGATTTCCTGCAGGATGACGTGCTGCTCGCGCGCAAGCTCGTCTGGATCGAAGGTAGAATCCTGCAAAATGTCGGCAAGTATATCCACCGCCAGCGGCACGTCGTCCGAAAGCACCCTGGCGTAGAACGAAGTGGTTTCCACGCTGGTCGCCGCGTTGATCTCTCCGCCGACATTTTCGATGTCGGAAGCGATCTGGAATGCGCTTCGCTTGTTGGTACCCTTGAACGCCATGTGTTCAAGCAGGTGAGCCATTCCATGCTCGTCGTCGCGTTCGTTGCGGGCCCCGGATTTTACCCAGGCGCCTAAAGCGACGGATTCGATGCTTGGAAGGGTTTCGGTGGCGACTGTCAGGCCGTTCGACAGACGGCTTACCTCAACACCCATATAACAAAAACTCCCTAGACCACCGCCCTAGCGTGACGGCTTATGTAATCTTCCAACATTTTCTTGTCGGAGGGAAGCACTGTGTATTTCTCTTCCGAAGTCGTCAATCCGGCAAGCCAGGACGGCAATTGGGGCGAGACGCCGCACGCAGCTTCGACTGCGGCCGGGAACTTGGCCGGATGGGCGGTTCCAAGAACAATCCTTGGCGCGGCGCTGGCTTTGCTGTTTGCAGCCACGCGCACCGCCGTTGCCGTATGTGGATCGAGCAGGTAGTTGCTGGTTTCAAGCGTTGACCGGATGGTTTCGGCCGTTTCTGCCATGGTCGCGCGGCCGGCGTCGAATTCGGCACGAATTTTGGCCAACTCGCCTGCCTCGATGGTAAACGCGCCGGATTGCTTGAGGCTCGCCATGTAGCCTCTGACGGTCGCTGCGTTGCGGCCGGATGCTTCGAACAGGAGCCGCTCGAAATTGGACGATATCTGGATATCCATCGAAGGCGACGTCGTCGCAACGACGCCCTGCATGCGGTATTCGCCGCTCGCCAGCGTACGCGCCAGAATATCGTTGTCGTTAGTGGCAATCTGGAGCCGCTCAATGGGCAGGCCCATCTTCTTGGCGGCATAGCCGGCGAAGATGTCGCCGAAATTGCCGGTGGGAACGGTGAAGGAAACGACGCGGTCCGGTGCGCCGAGTGACAGCGCCGAGGAGAAGAAATAGACGATCTGCGCCATGATCCTGGCCCAGTTGATCGAGTTGACGCCCGACAAGGAAACCCGGTCGCGAAAACCGTGATCGTTGAAAAGGTCTTTCAATAGCCCCTGGCAGTCGTCGAAATTGCCTTCGATGGCGAGCGCGTGGACGTTGGACGCCTTGGACGTCGTCATCTGCCGCTGCTGGACCGGCGAGACCCGGCCATTGGGAAACAGGATGAAGATGTCGGTGCGGTCACGACCGGCGAAGGCGTCGATGGCCGCGCCACCCGTATCGCCTGATGTGGCGCCGACGATGGTCGCGCGTTGGCCGCGTTCGGCAAGGACATGGTCCATCAGGCGGGCAAGCAGTTGCATCGCCACGTCCTTGAAGGCAAGCGTCGGGCCGTGGAAGAGTTCCAGCACGAAGGTGTTTGGCGCGATCTGAACCAGCGGGCAGACGGCCTGATGCCGGAACGTGGCATAGGCTTCGCGCACCAGGCGTTCGAACACCGGTTGGGCGACTTCACCGCCGAGGAAGGGCGTCAAGACACGGATTGCGAGGTCGGGATAGGCGAGCCCGCGCATGGCGCGAATGTCCGCAGGGGAGAACTGCGGCCAGTCAGACGGGACGTAGAGCCCGCCGTCGCGGGCGAGACCGGTTAGGATCGCATCCGAAAAGCCGAGTTGAGGTGCTTCTCCGCGGGTGCTCACATATTGCATCGTTCGGACTTCCGTTGTTTCGGTCGTGTGGATTTGTTGCTTTCGTCAGTCGCATTTTCGCCGCCGGGTTGCTATAGGACACCAGCGTTGTGAGAGGGAAGTGCAGTTCATGGCAGTTGGTATGTCGGGTCGTCGCTTTTTTACCGGGTTGGCGTTGTCTGGCTTTATGTTTGCCGTCGCCGGATGCCAATCAGGCGGCAGCGGGTTTCTTGGCATGGGCGATAAGCAGGTTCCGACACAACCTGACCCCCAGGCTGAAGCCACCGTGCTGGCCAGCGAACTCAGGTCTTACTGCCCGAATGTAACCCTTCGCGAGGGCACCGCCTTTTTCAACAATTACGCCAGCGGCGGCCAGGACGAACAGTCGAAGCTGATTTACCAGGCGGCGATCGACAATGTCACGCGCAACTGCACCAACGCCAACGGCATGCTGACGATGAATGTCGCAGCCGCGGGCAGGGTGGTGCCGGGACCGCTCGCAAAGGCCGGCACGGTTACGATGCCGATCCGCGTTGCCGTAACTTTGGGCGATCAGGTCCTCTATTCCCAGCTTCACCAGTACAAGGTGCAGCTTGCCGACACCTCGACGGCAACCCAGTTTGTCTTCAACGACCCCAATGTCAGCGTGCCGGTGCCCACGGCGAAGAACTACCAGGTGTTCGTCGGCTATGACGAAGGCCCGCCGAAGGCTGCCGCGAAACCAGCCAGGGTCGCGAAGAAGGTGGTGAAGAAACCGGCATCGACTGCCGCTGCACCTGCTGCGCAGCAACCCGCTGCTTCCCAGACCTCGATATCGGATATTCCGCGCTAGGCGACGCCGTTGGTTGAGTGACGGCGCGTTTCACGCCGCACAAGGCTGTGCTCCAGCTATGTGGACGCAGTTAAGCGTTCTCCGACCACTCGGACAGCGCTGAAAGCACGCTTTTCAGTTCGGCCCAGCGGCGAATGACGGTTTCCGCTCCGGCTTCGGTCAGGGCGTCGGCGTGGCCGGGATAGCTGTGCGAGGCGCCTGTAAAGCCGATGACGCGCATGCCCGCGGCGCGAGCGCCGGCAACACCATGCACGGAATCTTCGATGACGAATGTGCGGGCTGGATCGGCGCCGAGCGTCGCGGCCGCATGGAGGAAGACGTCCGGCGCTGGCTTGGTCTTGCCGCTCGGCGTGTCCAGCGCGGAAAAGATGCGGCCTTCGAATAGCGGCAACAGCCGTGTCTTGTTCAGCATGAACTCGATGCGGTCGGCGCGCGAGTTGGAGCAGATGCAGCGCTTGGTCGCTACTTGCGCGACTGCTTCGTGCACGCCTTCGATGGCGCGTACGTCCTGGCGCAGACGGCGGTCGACAAGGTCCTCGGCCTTGTCGATCAGCGAGGCTTGCAGCGGAATACCCGCCCTTTGCTCGATGCTGAGCAGGATGTCCTTGAAAGTCAGGCCGGCATAGGTTTCCGACAATTCCTCGGCTGATATCTCGAAACCGGCCTCGGTAAGCAATTCGGCTTCGACGCGCGCGGCAAGGATTTCGGAATCGACGAGCACGCCGTCACAGTCAAAAATTACGAGGTCGGGCTGGTTCATGTCGATCCGGCAAGGCTGGGGAAGGGGAGGCCCGGTAGTGCCCGAGCGGGGCGGGGCATACACCAAAGGGCGCTCGTTCGCAAATCACGCACCCACTTCACTGAATATTTACGCTGATCGGTAACCATAACAGCGGGTAAACAGTAACGTGTCTTGGGTGTCAAAATGTCAGCAGTCCGTCGTCTCGACGAACTTTCGCATGCTCCTCAAAAATCCGAGTGGCTGGATACGATACTCAAGGGCGACTGCGTGGCGGCGCTCGACCGCCTGCCGGAAAAGTCGATCGACGTGATTTTCGCCGATCCGCCCTACAACCTCCAGCTCGACGGCGACCTCCACCGGCCTGACCAATCCAAGGTCGATGCCGTTGACGATGACTGGGACCAGTTCGAAAGCTTCGAGGCTTACGATGCCTTCACACGCGCATGGCTTCTTGCGGCACGGCGCGTGTTGAAGCCGAACGGGACCATCTGGGTTATCGGCTCCTATCACAACATCTTCCGGGTCGGCGCCAAGATGCAGGACCTCGGCTTCTGGATCCTGAACGACGTCGTCTGGCGCAAGACCAACCCCATGCCGAACTTCCGCGGCCGCCGCTTCCAGAATGCACACGAGACCATGATCTGGGCTTCGCGCGACCAGAAGGCGAAGGGCTACACCTTCAACTATGAAGCGATGAAGGCCTCCAACGACGATGTGCAGATGCGCTCCGATTGGCTGTTCCCGATCTGCACGGGCAACGAGCGCCTGAAGAACGACAATGGCGACAAGTTGCATCCGACGCAGAAACCGGAAGCGCTTTTGGCCCGTATCATGATGGCCTCGACCAAGCCGGGTGACGTGGTGCTGGACCCATTCTTCGGCTCTGGCACGACGGGAGCTGTTGCCAAGCGCCTCGGCCGCCATTTCGTCGGCATCGAACGTGAGCAGGCATATATCGATGCCGCCAATGAACGCATTGCGTCGGTGAAGCCTCTGGAAAGCGATGACCTGACGGTGCTTTCAGGCAAGCGCGCCGAGCCGCGAGTGGCCTTCGTCAGCCTGCTCGATACCGGCTTGATGACGCCCGGTGCGACGCTCTATGACGCCAAGCGCCGTTTTGCTGCCAAGGTGCGTGCCGACGGAACTCTTGCGATCGGCGAGAACGCGGGTTCGATCCACAAGGTCGGTGCGCAGGTGCAAGGCCTGGACGCGTGCAACGGCTGGACCTTCTGGCACTACGAGCGTGCCGGCGGCCTGACCCCGATCGATGAGCTACGCCGTATCGCAAGGCTCGGCATGGAGCGGGCAGGGGCGTAGTTCATCTCTGTTGGTTGATTCAGCGGATGAAGCTGCTGAATCAGTTTTTGAACGCCTTGAGCGAACTGCTTCAATTCAAGCCGCAATATTCATTCGGCTGAGATCGGCTTCCAGCGTTGCCGCATCGGTGAAGAGCACCGCTTGCCAGCCTGCGGCCCTGGCCCCGTCGACGTTCTTCTGGCTGTCGTCGATGAAAAGTGCATGCGCCGGATCGATGCCGAAGCTCGCTACGTGATGATCGTAGATACCGCGCTCCGGCTTGATCATTCCGATCTCACCCGACACGGTGACGCCGCGCGGTCTTTCCAGAAACGGGAACCGGCTGCGCGCTTCTGAAAACGTGTCGGCCGCCCAATTGGTCAAAAGCGTCACGTCATGGCCTGCATCAAGCAGCCGGTCGAGAAGTATGACGCTGTCGTCATAGGCGTAGGGCACCATCTCGTGCCAGTGGCGGCGGAAGTTGCGGATGTTTTCGGCGTGGTCCGGATGTTCGGCGATCAGCAATGCCTCTGCATCTTCCCATTTGCGGCCGCGATCCTGCTCGATGTTCCATGCGCTGGTGCAGACATTGTCGAAGAACCACTGGCGCTCGGCGGGGTCTGGAATGAGCCGGCTGAACGGAATGTCGGGGTCGTAGTGGACGAGCACCTTGCCGATGTCGAAGACGATATGGCGGATTTCCATTCTGTCAGTGCCTTTGCTTTCTGGTCGCGCCGGGAATGGCCGCCTCGATGGCCTTTTTCATGACGGTGGGCAGTGCCTCGCCCGAAATTTCGGCCGGTTGCGACCAGAAGCAACCGCTCGGCGTGTCGCCATTGGCTTCGGCCCGGTAGACGTCAAGTTCGAGCGCGAAATGGGTGAAGACGTGCGAGATGCTGCCCGCGCGCTGCCAGGCGGCGGAAAATGGCGCGGCCTGCGCCGACGTCTCGCCGTCAACGCGCGCCGTCCATCCGGTCGTCGGCACCTCGCTCATGCCGCCGAGCAGGCCCTTGTCGGGCCGCTTGCGGAGCAGGATCGCCCCATCCTTCCTGACCGCGACGAACGCTGCACCCCGGCGCAGAGGCTTGGCCGGCTTGGCCAGGCGAACAGGATAAAATTCCGGATCGCCGGCGCGGATCGCGCTGCAATCCTCGCGCAGCGGGCAAAGCATGCATTTCGGCTTGCGCGGTGTGCAGATCGTTGCGCCAAGGTCCATCATAGCCTGCGCGAAATCGCCCGGGCGTTCGGATGGGACCATGCGCTCGACATGGGACCGGATTTCGCCTTTCGCCTGCGGCAGGGGCGTTGCGATGGAAAGCAGGCGAGTAACGACGCGCTCGACATTGCCATCGACTACGGCAGCGGGCTGATTAAAGGCGATCGCGGCAATGGCCGCCGCGGTATAGGGGCCAACGCCGGGCAGCGCGCGCAAGCCCTCCTCGCTGTCCGGGAATTGACCGCCGTTGCCAGCGATGAAGTTGGCGCATGCCTTGAGGTTGCGGGCGCGGGAATAATAACCGAGCCCCGCCCAGGCCTTCATGACATCGTCGGTATCCGCGCTGGCCAGTGCCGACACGGTCGGCCACTTGGCGGTGAAGGCGGCGAAGTAGGATTTCACCGCCTCGACGGTGGTTTGTTGCAGCATGACCTCGGAAAGCCAGATGCGGTACGGGTCGGGTTTCGTGCCGCTTGCGAGGTCGCGCGGGGCCACGCGCCATGGCAAGTCGCGGTGATGGGCGTCGTACCAGGCGAGCAGCCGGGCGGATAGGTCGCCACCATTCGCGGACGCAGGCTTGCGGCTTGGATTATGCGGTGCCATTTATCGAGCGTTGGCTTTTGTGCTGAACGTCTTTGAACATCGTCGCTGGAGAACGCACATGGCAGGGAAACGGCCTTCGGGCAATCCCGTTCCGGTCAGCGACCTGGCAACCGATATCCTTGACCCGGTGCTGCGCAAGCGCGCCGGCATCTCGACTGGCCTCGTGCAATCGTGGGAAGAAATCGTGGGTGCGAGGCTGGCTGCCAGTTCGCGCCCCGAAAAGATCCAGTGGCCGCGCCGCATGCATGAGGACGATCCGTTCGAGCCGGCGACGCTGGTTATCGCGTGCGAAGGCATGGCGGCGCTTCATCTGCAGCACCAGACCGGCGAAATCATCGGCAAGGCCAACGCCTTCCTGGGCTTCATGGCGATTGGTCGCATCAAAATAGTCCAGAAACCATTGACTTCGGGCAGGCGGCGCGAGATGCCGACGCTGCGGTCCCTGTCCGAACCCGAGAAAACCAAGCTGGCCAAGACTGTAGAGCGTATTGAGGATGACGGACTTCGTGCTTCTCTTGAGCAGCTTGGAGCGACGGTTTTGGGCCGCAAGAAGTGAATGCTCGCGTTTTCGTGATCGAAGGCGCGGGATTTGGCGATTGGATTGGGGATGGCAATGCCTTAATTCGCGCCAACTCTCGCTTTTCCGTGCCTTTGCGTTGCAAAATTCAACCAAAATCAGGTGATTCGCATGATCCGTGCCTTGTCTCGCAGAACCGTACTGACCTCATTGGCCGCAGTGCCGGCAGCCGTGCTGCTTTCGGCTTGCAGCGACTCCGGCGAGGAGGCCAAGGCGACGGACGCCAAGCCGGCCGCTTCGACTTCGACTGATGCAATGGCGCCAGCCGCACCTGCCGCGCCCGCCGCTGCTGCCCCGGCATCGGCTGGCGACGTGGACATGGCGGCGTTGCTGAAGCCCGGCGCGCTGCCCGACAAGGTGCTCGGCAAGGAAGACGCCAAGGTCACCATCGTCGAATACGCTTCGATGACCTGCCCGCACTGCGCGCATTTTGCCGAGACTACCTTTCCGGAATTGAAGTCCAAGTACATCGACAGCGGCAAGGTCCGCTTCATTTTCCGGGAATTCCCGTTCGATCCGCGCGCAGAAGCCGGTTTCATGCTGGCGCGTTGCGCCGGCGACAACTATTTCCCGATGGTCGATGTGCTGTTCAAGCAGCAGCAGAGCTGGGCTGCGGCGGAAAACGTCAAGGACGCGATGTTCCAGCTTTCCAAGCTGGCCGGTTTTACACAGGAGAGCTTCAACGCCTGCTTGACGGACCAAGCCCTTCTTGAACAAGTGAGAGCCGTCCAGAAGCGGGGCGCAGACGAATTCAAGGTCGACTCGACACCGACCTTCTTTATCAATGGGAAAACCTACAAAGGCGCGCTGTCGATTGAGGAAATGTCGGCAATCATCGACCCTCTCGTCTAAAGTTTCGGCAACGCCGGAGCGGTTCCGCTTCGGCGTTCGTTCCGGCATGAGGCGCGCATGAAGTTTTCGCGCCTGCGTCTTCTCGGCTTCAAGTCTTTCGTAGAGCCCGGCGAGTTCGTCATCGAGCGCGGTCTCACGGGTATTGTCGGACCGAATGGCTGCGGCAAGTCGAACCTTGTCGAGGCGCTGCGCTGGGTGATGGGCGAAAGCTCGTACAAGAACATGCGCGCGTCCGGCATGGACGATGTGATCTTTTCCGGCTCGAACACGCGTCCGGCTCGGAATACCGCGGAAGTCACGCTGTTCCTCGACAATGCCGACCGAACCGCGCCCTCCGCTTTCAACGACGCCGACGAACTGCAGGTGTCGCGCCGCATCGAGCGCGAAGCGGGATCGGTCTATCGCATCAACGGCAAGGAGGCGCGCGCCAAGGATGTGCAACTCCTGTTCGCCGACCAGTCGACCGGCGCTCGTTCGCCGTCTATGGTCGGGCAGGGCCGCATTGGTGAGCTGATCCAGGCCAAGCCGCAGGCCCGGCGGGCTTTGCTTGAAGAAGCAGCCGGTATTTCCGGCCTGCATACCCGTCGCCACGAAGCGGAGTTGCGGCTCAAGGCCGCCGAGCAGAATCTTGAACGGCTGGACGACGTCGTAGGCGAACTGGAAGGCCAGATCGAAAACCTCAAGCGGCAGGCGCGGCAGGCGTCCCGCTTCAAGAACCTTTCGGCGGATATCCGCAAGGCCGAGGCCACCTTGCTGCATCTTCGCTGGACGTTGGCCAAGACCCAGGAAGGCGAGGCGCGCTCTGCGCTCGCAGTAGCAACCTCTCTGGTTGGCGAACGGGCCGCAGTCCAGATGAACGCTGCCAAGGATCAGGCCGTAGGTGCGCACAAGCTGCCTGAACTGCGCGAGGCGGAAGCTGCTGCCGCTGCGGTATTCCAACGGCTTTCCATCGCCAAGTCGCAGATCGAGGAGGAAGCGGGGCGTATTCGCTCGCGCCAGTCCGAGCTCGACCGCAGGCTGGAACAGCTCGATGCCGACATCGTGCGCGAGGAGCGCATGGTGCGCGACAATGCCGATGTTCTGGAACGCCTGGCGGAAGAAGAAGCCGGGCTGAACTCGGGAAACGCCAATGCCGCCGAGCGTGAAGCGGTAACGCGGTCGGCGTTCGAACAGGCTGCGGCTACGCTCGCTGCCAGCGAAGGCAAGCTTGCAGCGCTGACGGCGGAGCGTGCCGACGCCGCAGCATCGCGCAATCAGGTCGAGCGGACTTTGCGTGAGACCGGCGAGCGCCGCGACCGCTTTGCCCGCCAGCTTGCCGAGATGGATCGCGAGCTGTCCGAGATCGGTGCCCGTATCTCGGGGTTGGCTGATCCAGCGGAAAAGCGGGAGGTGGTCGAGCAGGCCACCGGTTTGCTCGAAGAGGCTGAGGCTGCGGTTGAGGCAGCCGAGCAGGCGGTCACGGAGGCTCGGGATGCTGAGGGCCAGGCGCGTGGCCCGTTGCAGGATGCAAAGGCTGAACTGGGGCGTATCGAGACTGAAGCGCGCACATTGGCAAAGATACTCAACGCGGCAAGCGGCGACCTTTTTCCGGCGGTGCTTGAGCAGTTGAATGTCGAACGCGGCTTCGAGACGGCGCTAGGCGCGGCTCTTGGTGAAGACCTCGACGTGCCTTTGGAGCGCAGCGCGCCCGTCCATTGGGGCGGCAGCGAGCCGCAGGCTGGCGATCCTGCGCTTCCCGCAGGGGTGCGCAGTCTTGCAAGTGTGGTGCGCGCACCGCAGCAGTTGGCGCGCAGGTTGGCGCAGGTGGGCATCGTCGAAGCGGCCGATGGTGCGCGCCTGCAATCGTTACTCGCCCCCGGTCAGCGGCTGGTCAGCCGGGATGGTGCGTTGTGGCGCTGGGACGGCCTGACCGCGAGCGCGGATGCTCCAACCGCAGCCGCCATGCGCCTTGCTCAGAAGAATAGGCTTGCCGAACTGGACGCTGAGGCGGTGGCCGCGACACGTATCGTGCGCGCCGCTGAAGAGACGCTTGCCCGGGCGGAGGCGACAATTCGCCAGAGTACCGAGTCTGAGCGTTCTGCAAGGCAAGCCCTGCGCGAAGCCCAGCAGGGGCTGGATGGCGCCAAGACCGCGCTCGCCGCTGCCGAACGGGCGGCAGGTGAATTGTCCAGTCGACGCGATGCTCTCTCCGATGCCCGCGCAAGGGTGGTGGAAGAACATGAAGAATCAGCAGCGGTATTTGCGGAAGCAGAATCCCTGCTGCGCGAGGCTCCGGACCTCGGTGATCTCCAGTCGCGACTTGAACAGGCTGCATCGCACGTCTCCGGTGACAGGGCGGCACTTGCCGATGCCCGTGCCGTGCATGACGGGCTTAGCCGCGAAGCTGAGGCCCGCACCCGCCGGCTGCAGGCCATCGAAGGCGAACGTCGCAACTGGTTGATGCGGGCAGAGAACGCATCCGCCCAGATCGCGGCTCTCGGCGAGCGCAAGGCCGAGGCGATGGAGGAGCGGGAGAAGCTGGCCGATGCTCCAGATGAGCTCGACGCCCGCCGTCGCGCCTTGCTGACACAGCTTTCCGAGGCCGAGGCGCTGCGAATGGCTGCCAGCGACCGTTTGCAGGACGCGGAAAACAGGCAGACCGAACTCGACAAGGCAGCGACCGCTGCGATCCAGGGGTTGGCCGAAGCGCGTGAGGCCCGCGCCCGCGCCGAGGAGAGGCTGACCGCTGCCGACGATCGCCGGCAAGAGGTCGAAGCCCGTATCCAGGAAGCGCTGAACACCCCGCCGCATCTGGTCATCAAGCACACCGGCCTGGAAGCAGACAGCCCGATGCCGGACATGGGTGAAATCGAGCGCACGCTGGAACGGCTCAAGATCGAGCGTGAGCGTCTAGGCGCGGTCAACCTTCGCGCCGAGGAAGAGCAGAAGGAACTATCCGAGCGGCTTGAAGCGATTGTGTCCGAGCGCGAAGACATCATCGAGGCGATCCGCAAGCTGAGACAGGCCATCCAGAGCCTGAACCGCGAAGGACGCGAGCGCCTGCTCGCCGCCTTCGATGTCGTTAACGGTCATTTCCAGAGGCTGTTTTCACATCTCTTCGGTGGCGGCACCGCCGAATTGCAATTGATCGAATCGGAAGATCCGCTTGAAGCGGGGCTGGAAATCCTCGCCCGCCCGCCGGGCAAGAAGCCGCAAACGATGACGCTGCTATCCGGCGGCGAGCAGGCGTTGACGGCGATGTCGCTGATCTTCGCGGTGTTCCTGACCAATCCGGCGCCGATCTGCGTGCTCGACGAAGTCGATGCGCCGCTCGATGATCACAATGTCGAACGCTTCTGCAACCTGATGGACGAGATGGCGGCGTCTACGGAAACGCGCTTTGTCGTCATAACCCATAACCCCATTACCATGGCGCGCATGGACCGCCTGTTCGGCGTGACCATGGCCGAGCAAGGCGTCAGCCAACTTGTTTCGGTCGACTTGCAGGCCGCTGAGGCAATGCGCGAGGCCAGCTAGTTTGCCCTCGGCTTCCCTCGTGGCTCGCCACGCTGTTGCCGCAAAAGTGATCGAAGCATGAAGTCGAGAGGGGATCGATTCCCGGCTTTTGACGAGACTCGCCAGCCGCTACGGGTGCTGGTTTTGGTGGCTGAATTTTAACCTGAATGGCATTTCCCGGTTCGCTTCTCGCGGAACGGGACCAGTCGCGAATAGTCTTCATTGATGCGAGCGCGTTGCAGATATAGAAATGCAACGAAGGAGTTCGGGAATCAGATGGTGCTAGGTGACGTCCTCAATGGGACCCGGCTCTGGCGGCTCGGTGGCTCACTGCTTGACGTTCTATCGGCTGGCGCTGCGCTATTCCTCGCTTACTTTACGGTCTTCGGAAGCAGGCTCTTCTACACGGTGCCTGAGCTTGAAGAGAAGACCCTCGCGTTCTCGGGGATCTTCCTGTTGTTTTTCTGGCTGTTTTCCATGCACAGGGGCTCGTGGCGCTATGTCTCGATCCCGGACATCTTCACGATCCTCAAGGTAAGCCTGGCATCGGTTGTGGCCTACACTATGGCCGCGTTCCTTACATCGCGCGGCATGAATGTGCCTCGCTCGGTACCGGTGCTCACCTTCGTCTACCTCGTCATAGGCTTGTCCTTGACGCGCCTCAGCTATCGCCTGGCGATGGAGCACTCCTTCTTTTCGCTGCGTAGTTCGGAAGCATCGCCGCCGAGGAAAGTGCACGATGTTTTGCTGTACGGCCTGACCGATAATGCGGAAAGTTTCATCCGCGCAAACCGGCGGGGAGCCGCGAGCGAGTTCAATATTGTCGGTGTCCTCGACGACAAGGTGCTTAATCAGGCCCGCATCGTGCAAGGCGTCAAGGTACTCGGCGATTTCACCCAGTTCGAATCGATCGTGATGCGCTTGAAGAAAAAGGGGATCGTTGTTTCGGAGCTGATCGACACCGAAATGCAGCCCGACCGCCAGCATCTGGCCGAGGTGGTGGAAAAGTGCGGGCGTATGCGTATCAAGGCCTCTCGCATCCCCGACTTCAGGGAAACCTCGCTTCTGACCAGCCAGTCGATCCTGCAGCCGAAAACCATCGACCTGGGCGATCTGCTTGGCCGCCCCGAAATCACCGCCGATCTTGAAGGCGTGGCGCGCATGGTCAGCGGCAGGGTTGTCCTTGTTACCGGCGCAGGCGGTTCGATCGGCTCGGAACTGTGCCGCCAGATCGCGGAATATCGGCCGGAAATGCTGATCCTGACCGACAACTCCGAGTTCCATCTTTACAAGCTGGACATGGAAATTCGCGAGAATTATCCGAATCTCAACGTAGTGACGGCGCTGGTGAACGTCCGCGACCGCGGCCGGGTGGCGAGCGTCTTTGCGCGCTTCCATCCCCAGCTCGTTTTTCACGCCGCCGCGTTGAAGCATGTACCGATGGTGGAAAACAACGCCATCGAAGGCATCAAGACCAATCTCCTCGGCACGCGCAACGTAGCCGATGCAGCGGTGCGTCATGGCGTCGAGCATTTCGTCATGATCTCGACCGACAAGGCGGTGAACCCGACCAATGTCATGGGCGCCACCAAGCGCGCAGCGGAGGCCTATTGCCAGGCCCTGGACGTCACGTCGCAGTCGACCTTGTTCACGACCGTACGCTTCGGCAACGTCCTGGGCTCGAACGGTTCGGTCGTGCCGCGCTTCCAGAAACAGATCATCGCTGGTGGCCCTGTCACGGTGACCCATCCCGAGATCGTGCGGTTTTTCATGACCATCCCGGAAGCCGTCTGTCTGGTGCTCAACGCGTCTGCCGCGCACATCGGCAGCAGGCGAGGCGACATCATGGTTCTGGACATGGGAAAGCCGGTGAAGATCATCGATCTGGCCGAGCGGATGATCCAGTTGGCCGGCTTCAGGCCGCATGCAGATATCGAAATCGTCTTTACCGGTCTACGCCCCGGCGAGAAGCTCTACGAAGAACTTTTCGATCCGTCCGAGGTCAACCAGAAAGACCCGGATGTACCCTATTTCGTGGCATCGCCGCGTGTCATCGACAAGGATGTGCTGCACAAGACGCTTGCCGTGTTGGAGGGTGCGATTGCCAACGAGGATCAGGTGCGCGCTGTAGAGCTTCTCAACCATATCGTGCCGGAATACTCGCCAGTAGGCCCCGTCATGGCGTCGGCAAGCAGTGATTTCGAACTGGACGGCAAGGTTGCAAGAAAACCTCCCTCTCGCCCCAAGCCCGTTGCATGAAGGGAATTCAGGCGACCGGCCTAGACAATCAACACCGCTGAATGTGAACGGCTTCTGTGCGGACAGGGCTAACACCATCGACTGTTCGGCTCGCACTACCCATCCGCATAACTGAGCAAAGGAGCTGCGCCCCATGAGGGTTCTTGTTACCGGCAACGCCGGCTTCATCGGTTTCCATGTCGCACGAAGGCTGATCGAGCGAGGCGACGACGTTGTCGGCTTTGATATGGTCAACGACTATTACGACCCGAAGCTGAAGGAGGCGCGCCTCGCACTTCTTGAAGAAGCCGCGGGAAATCAGGGTGGCAGTTACAGTTTCGTCCGCGCCAATCTTGCTGATCGGGCGGCGGTCGAAAAGTGCTTCGCTGACAACAAATTCGATCGCGTCATCAACCTGGCCGCACAAGCTGGCGTTCGCTACAGCCTGGAAAATCCGCATTCCTATGTTGAGAGCAACATCATTGCCTTCACCAACATTCTGGAGGCTTGCCGCCACACTGGCGTTGGGCACCTGACCTACGCGTCCACCTCAAGCGTTTATGGTGCGAATACAAAAATGCCGTTCAACGAGCATGGCATCGCCGATCATCCGCTGCAGTTTTATGCCGCCACCAAGCGCGCCAACGAATTGATGGCGCATAGCTATTCGAATCTTTTCAACCTGCCGACGACGGGATTGCGCTTCTTCACCGTTTACGGGCCGTGGGGCCGACCGGACATGGCCCTTTTTCTGTTCACGAAAGCCATTCTCGAAGGCAAGCCGATCTCTGTCTTCAACAATGGCAATCACACGCGCGACTTCACTTATGTCGAGGACATTGCCGAAGGTGTGATCCGCGCCAGTGATGCCGTCGCCAAGCCCAACCCGGACTGGGATGGCGACAATCCGGATCCCGCATCGAGCCGTGCGCCGTTTCGCATCTATAACATCGGCAACAACAATCCCGTCCGGCTGAGCGAATACATCTCTGCCCTGGAAGAGGCGTTGGGCCGCAAGGCGGAAAGAAAGCTTCTGCCGTTGCAGCCCGGTGATGTGCCCGACACATTTGCCGATGTGAGCGATCTTGTCTCCCAGCTTGGCTACAAGCCGGCAACGCCGGTGAACGTAGGCGTTCGCCGTTTTGTGGATTGGTACCTCGACTTCTACGGCAAACCTCAGGACTGACCAGGTATCAGGCTTGTGAAGGCCACGCCATCGCGGGCAGCGCTGCTATGAGAGAGTCCAGCTCAGGCATGATCTCTCGCTTTGCTGTGCTTTGGACAGCAAGCCAAACACTGTCACGCCAAGCGATGAAGGCCCCTGCTTCTGCCCGCCATTTCGATACGGCGGAGCCGGAGTATGAGGTGAGGGTCGAACTATCCCGGTACCCGTGGGCGCGCGCCTCTTTGTCCAGATGGTCCTGAACAGCGCCATCCAGGCGCGCAGCCGCCTCCTTGCGTGCCTGCTCGGCTTTCATGTTTGCGGTCACCATCTGCGACCAGTCGATTTGAGACATCGCTCACGCCTCCATTTTATCACGAGGAAGGTTGATCTCGCCGTCGGGCGGATTGTTGAGGGTCGCAGGAAAGGCGACTTCGGCACTCGGGTTCGGTCCATGCGGCAAGAGCAATGTGAGATGAAGCTCGCCGCCGACGCGCTGCACATCGCCGATCATCCACGGGTTGCTGGCCGCGACCGCTGGCAAAGAGGCGCCTTCGGGCAAGGTCGACAGGTCGATCTCGTCACCATTGATAGTAAGAAGTTCACCGGCTTTGACTACGGAAAGCTTCTCGTCGCGCCGTACTGGACATAATGAAATTCTCACTAGAACCACCTTCCGAATGCGACCGTATGTAGTCGAAGCCCAAGAGATCCCGCCGATGTCGTGGAAGCAAATGACAGCTTCGCTTGGGTAGTGGTGACTGGGTTGTCGCCATTGTAGGTGATGAAGATGCGTCGGGAATCAAAAGTCGCCCTACTTACGCCGGAACTCATGGTGGGAGCAGCGACGAACGCAGCGGGGAAAGTCCACACATATTGGCCGGCTTCGTCGTTGGAGAATAGTGCGCCGGAGGCTGTTGCCATCGTGGGGTTAATTGAACCGGCCAGGCTGCAGATTTGAGTCCCGTCCGCCCACCTGATATATGCGCCGTTGGAATTCAAGCCGCTCTCAATCATCGCGCCCGTGGGTAGGCCGCCGGTCTGTGAGACAGCACCCAAAATCGGCTGCATGACCGCCGAATTGGAGCCGGTGAAGCGCACGAACGCGCCGTTTGCGCCGGTCAAGCCGCCAAGGGCGGCAAAAGCCGGCGTTTGGGGAAACGACGCTTTTCCGCTCGTGCGGTCGAGGCGAAGCGCCTCTTTCCAGGTCGAGCCGTCCGGCGAAGTCTTGATGGAAAGATCATCGTCGCCGACCAGGCCGATCTCTGCCCGGCCCGACCAACCGGACTGCATAAGCAACGACAGGACGCCCGGAGGCCCTTCCTTGTTCATGGTGTAGCGCAGGTTGCCATCGCCGCCTTCGCCAGAATAGCGGGCGGACCACAACGCCTTGTTGAGTTTTGCTGCGAACGGATTGACCACATCGGCGGTGGTGCCGAGACCGAACAGTTCCATATTTTGCAGCGTTGCAAGCGTTTCGCCAAGATCGAGCCATTCGCCGTTGGTCCGGCAAACGAATCTCGCCTCGTCCTCCACCCAGGCGATCCAGCCGACGCCGGGGTTGATGCGCTGCCACGCTCCGTCGATGCGCGCTGCAATCGCGCCGTCCCAACCCAGCCATGCGCCTGTGGCCCCTGCGGCAACAATGTATCGTTCGCCATCCTCCTCTTCTCCAAAAGGCTCTGTCAGATCGCGATCGCGAACCGAAAGATGGATCACTGCGTCAAGGATAGACAGCGCCTCGTTGTGGGTGACATGCTTTTGTGCCTGCGAAGGCATGATGTATGGCAGGTCGAGATTGGTGGTATTCTCCATTGTCAAAGGCACTCCCGTTCCGATTGACGGGATTATGGTTTCGGCCGGGGGAGTGTGGATAAAGCTGTGGCAAATTCATAATTTGAAGCTTATTCCATCCACGTCTCGCTAGGGCGCAGTCAGGTGGTCCGTATTCGAGGTCAGGCCCGTTGATCTGGCCCGGTTGGTGTCGGTTACCCTCATGTCGGCGGGGCTTGTACGAAAAGGGGACTTGTCGTGCCGGCCACATATCCGGCAGCGTCGACCCAAAAGGAGCACGGCTTGCTAGTTGAAAAGACACCGATAGATGGACTGCTGGTGCTGACGCCGCGGCGGTTCGCCGACGAGCGTGGCTTTTTCAGCGAGAGCTGGAACAGGCGTGCTCTGCGTGAACATGGGGTAGATCTGCCCGAGTTCGTTCAGGACAATCATTCATTGTCCAAGCGCGCCGGAACCTTGCGGGGACTTCATTTCCAATCTCCCCCCCATGCCCAGGGCAAGTTGGTGCGATGCGGGCGTGGCAGCCTTTTCGACGTGGCTGTAGACATAAGGCGCGGCAGCCGAACCTTCGGACAATGGTTCGGAGCGGAACTGAGTTTCGAAAATGGCCGGCAGTTGTGGATCCCAGCAGGTTTCCTTCACGGCTTCGTCACGCGCGAGGACGACACCGAAGTCGTTTACAAGTGTACGGATCACTATGCGCCGGAATGCGATGGTACAGTGCTTTGGGACAGCGCCGGCATTGACTGGGGACTATCAGGTCCGCCGGTATTGTCGCAAAAGGATATGGCAGCCCAACCTCTGTCCGCTTTTGAAAGCCCGTTTGACGTGGAGAATAGCCAATGAAGCTCTTGGTAACCGGCGGGGCGGGATTTATCGGCTCTGCGGTGGTGAGGCTCGCGATCGCTCGCGGTCACGATGTCGTAAATCTGGATGCGCTGACCTACGCCGCATGCCTGGACAACGTTGCCAGCGTCGCCGAAAGCCAGCACTATGCCTTCGAACATGCCGACATCCGTGATCGGGCGGCGCTTGATCGCATTTTTACCGCCCACAGGCCGGATGCGGTTTTGCACCTTGCGGCGGAAAGCCATGTTGACCGCTCAATTGACGGCCCGACTACCTTTATCGAAACCAACGTCACCGGCACCTGCACCTTGCTGGAAGCGGCAAGGCGCTATTGGCACGGGGCCGGGCGGCCGGAAAGCTTTCGCTTTCACCACGTATCGACCGACGAGGTCTATGGCAGTCTTGGCTCGGAAGGCAAGTTTACGGAGGACACTCCCTATTCGCCCAATTCGCCCTATTCTGCGTCGAAGGCATCAAGCGACCACCTCGTACGGGCCTGGGGAGAAACCTACGGCCTTCCGGTTTTGCTCACCAATTGCTCCAACAATTACGGCCCATACCACTTCCCGGAAAAGCTCATACCGGTCGTGATCCTGAACGCACTGGCCGGCAAGCCGATCCCCGTCTATGGCAAGGGCGAGAACGTGCGCGATTGGCTCTATGTCGAGGACCACGCCGATGCCTTGCTGACGGTTCTATCGAATGGCGTTCCGGGTCGCAGCTATAATATCGGCGGCGAGAACGAGGCGCGAAACATCGATATCGTCACCAGCATATGTGCATTGCTTGACGCGAAACGACCAAAGGCTGCGCAATACGCCAACCAGATCACCTTTGTTACCGACAGGCCGGGGCACGATGCGCGCTACGCGATCGATCCGCAGCGGATTCGTTCCGAGTTGGGCTGGCGCCCGTCGGTAACACTGGAGGAAGGGCTCGCGCTAACAGTAGCCTGGTACCTTGACAATGAGCCATGGTGGCGTGCGCTCCAGGACCGGTCTGGCGTTGGCGCGCGGCTGGGATTGCGCGCGTGAAATTGCTGGTGTTCGGCCGCAGCGGGCAAGTCGCGCAAGAATTGCGGCGCCAATGTCCTGATGGATGGGAGATGCTGTGTCTCGGGCGCGCTGAGGCTGACCTTAGCGACCCGGACGGTTGTGCAGTAATCATCGGCCAAAGTGACGCCGATGTGGTCATCAACGCCGCTGCCTACACGGCTGTGGATCGCGCCGAAACCGAAGAAGAACTGGCGCGCCTTGTCAACGCCGACGCACCGGCCGCAATGGCGCGTGCTGCTGCGGGAAAGCACAAACCGTTCCTGCACATCTCGACCGATTACGTGTTCGACGGAAGCGGCTCCGAGCCACGCAAGACGGATGAAATGACGAACCCGCTCAACGCCTATGGACGGACCAAACTGGCAGGCGAAAACGGTGTTGTCGCCGCCGGCGGCTCCCATGCGATCCTGCGGACCTCGTGGGTTTTTTCAGCCCATGGCAGCAACTTCGTGAAAACGATGTTGCGCCTTGGCGCGCAGCGAGATGCCCTTGATGTGGTGGCTGACCAGATTGGCGGACCGACACCTGCCGCCGATATTGCCTCTACATTGCTGACGATGGCGCGAGCCATGAAGGAACGATCGGGCAATGGCGGTATCTTTCATTTCGCCGGCGCGCCGGATGTTTCCTGGGCAGAATTTGCGCGCGAGATTTTCCGCCAGTCGAAACTAAATTGTGCGGTTCGCGATATTCCCACCTCGGCCTATCCGACGCCCGCGCGCCGGCCTGCGAATTCGAGACTGGACTGCGCTTCATTGACGACGGCTTTCGGGATAGAACGACCGGACTGGCGTGCAGGGCTTGCCCGCATTTTGCAGGAACTGGAGAAGGCTGCATGAACTTCAAGGGTATCGTTCTGGCGGGTGGCACGGGCTCAAGGTTGTGGCCGCTGACAATCGGCGTCTCGAAGCAGCTTTTGCCTGTCTACGACAAGCCGTTGATCTACTACCCGTTGTCGGTGCTGATGCTGGCGGGCATTCGCGACATCCTGATCATCACCACGCCGGAAGACGGTCCCGCATTCCAGCGCCTGCTTGGAGACGGCAGCCAGTTTGGCGCTCGCATCCAGTATGCCGCACAGCCAAGGCCGGAGGGGCTGGCGCAGGCGTTTGTGATCGGTGCGGATTTTCTCGGCGGCGATCCTGCCTGCCTGGTTCTTGGCGACAACGTGTTCTACGGGCACGGCCTGACCGAAAAGCTGCGCGCCGCTTCGCTTCGCCCGCAAGGCGCCACGATCTTCGGCTATCAGGTCAAGGATCCCGCCCGCTTTGGGGTGGTTGAGTTCGATTCGGAAGGGAAGGTGCTGTCCGTTGAGGAAAAGCCCAAGCAGCCGAAAAGCCGCTTCGCCATTACCGGACTTTATTTTTTCGACAAGGACGTTGTCGACATTGCCCGCGACGTGCGCCCGTCGCCGCGAGGCGAACTGGAGATCACCAGCGTGATCGAGGCCTATCTGGAACGGGGTGACCTTCAGGTGGAATTGCTCGGCCGAGGCTTTGCCTGGCTGGATAGCGGAACGCATGAAAGCATGCTCGAAGCCGGACATTTCGTGCAGACCATCGAGGCGCGCCAGGGCCACAAGATCGCCTGCCTTGAAGAGATCGGCTTTGCCAATGGCTGGCTCAGCGCTGACGAACTCGCTGCGCGCGGCAAGCTGATGGAGAAGAACGAATACGGTCAGTATTTGCTTGGAATCCTGCCTCAGGATATTTCGAGGGCATGAATGGAATCAGGTACTTGCGCGACGCCATAGGTGAGGCTGAGGGTGCGCATCCGAATATCGACGCATGGGTGCTGGTGCATTGATTGCGCCCAAACGAGTGACTTTGGAACGTAGGATCCAGTGAAAGGTTTTCGTGGTCTCCTGGCAAGGCCTTTCGTACGCAATGTCGTAACCATGGCAGGCGGAACGGCCGCCGCGCAGAGCGTCTGGCTGATATTCATACCGATACTCACGCGCCTATACGACCCTGTGGCCATGGGCGTACACGGGATGTTCGCGTCAATCGTTGCTATAGCCGCTCCCTTGGCCTCGCTGGGATACCCGATTGCGATTGTCCTACCGGAAAGCCGCGAGGATTCGGTCACGCTTTCGATAATCTCGATCCTGTCCGCATTCATGTCGTCCAGCGTCATGTTTCTGCTGATCGTGCTTCTATATAGAGATATTGAAACCTTCTTCGATGTAAGCGGGTTCGGGCTCCTTATAATGCTCGTTCCTCTTTCGGTTTTTTTTACCAGTCTGCAACAGGTCGCGTACAATTGGGCAATCCGTGAGGAAAGGTTTCGCTTCATCGCAAAGGTCGCAGTATGGCAGGCGATCTACATCAACATTGCGCGTTGTGGGCTTGCGTTCCTCAGCCCGACGGGCAGCAGCCTGATCGCCGTTGCCACGGCAGGACCGCTGGTTTACGCGAGAATGCTAACCGGCAAGCTGGGCGGCGTGATCCGAGTCGTACGCGCGCGGAAATGGTTGACCGCCGAGTTGTGGCGAGTTGCCAGGCTGCATCGCGATTTTCCAATATACCGCGCCCCGCAGATGGTTGTCAGCGCGGTGTCGGAAGGTTTGCCGGTACTTGTGCTGGGCGGCACTGTGGGCTCTGCATCAGCGGGCTTCTATGCACTCGCCGCGCTCGCGTTGCAGGCGCCAGTCTCACTGATCGGCAAGAGCGTGGACAACGTGTTCTATCCGTTGTTCCGGTCTCATTCACTGCAGGGAATGGCGCTTGAAGCAACGTTCCTGAGGGTTGTTGGCGGACTGGCCATCGTCGGTTTGCCGCCGTTCGCATTCGTTTTCTTTTTTGGTCCGCAGGTTTTTGCGCTCGTTTTCGGAGCGGAGTGGGCGCGTGCCGGAGACTACGCCAGTTGGCTGGCGTTGTGGTTATATTTTATGCTGGTGAACAGGCCTTGCATTGGCGCGACTTCAGTTCTCGGAATGCAGAAAATATTCCTCGTCCACACTGTTTGTACACTCGCAGCGCGGGCGGCCGCTTTGGCGATCGGCGTGAGGTACTTCTCCAATGATCTCCTGACTGTCGCGTTATTCAGCGTGGTCGGTGGAATATCCTGCGTTAACCTTATTGTGTTGGTGTTTTGGAGGCTGCGTAATGCGCGGTAGAAGGTGGTATAGGGCCGTCTGTCATGCAGGGAAATGAGCGTCTGGCTACCTGATCGGGTTGATGAATGTATCAGATTGCGCTTTGGCTCGTTGCCCTGTCGACGACCACGCTGGGGATGGCAAAGTACGGTGCCTTCTCCATAGTCGGCATCAGCCTTATTGGTTTGACGGCCTATTCTGTGCCATCTTTTGTCGGCCTCACTTTTGCGTATGAGCAGGGAGGCGCGCTGCTGCCCGCTTCCGAACTGGTGATCGCCGCACATCTGGTTTTCTGGCTTGTCTTTATGGCGGTGCTGCTGATTTCTCCTAGTTCCAGGGAAGTGGTCCCGTTAAACAGGGTTAAATACGCAGAGTTTGCGAGAGCTGCGATGATAATCGCAGTTATTATATATGCTTATATCGCTTTACAGGATAGTCCGTTGTATTTTTTGGGGGAACGACAGATCGGAGGTAGCACACGTGTTGCTGTTCCAAAGTTAATCTGGTCGTGGGTTGTGGCACTTGGGTTCATAGCGTCTTTAAGTGTGAAGAGATACGTTATCTCGGCATTATTCGCTGTAATGACGATAATGATTGTCGTGGCTGGTGACAGAGGAATACCGGTATTTATTATATTATCTTTGCTTGTTTTGAATTTCAGACAAAGAAGGATATTAAAAATAATATTTAATATAAGATTTATTGTATTAGCAATAATATTGTACATAACAGTATTTAATGCAAAAGCATTGTATAATTGGGTAAAATTTGGTGGCGCATTTCCAGATATAAATCCATTATCGGAGGCAAATCAAATCGCTATGGTAAAGTCATTCGAGCCGTTTGTGATTCACAATACGCTTGAGATCGTGATCGGAGATGGATTTAGTTATAGTTTCGCGCATCTTATTAGGGGGGTAATTGGGCAGGTGCTTTTTGTGCCGTCTGTATTCGGAGTACGCAGCTCTGAGTGGAATGTGCAATTTCAGGATTTTCTTGGTGTCGACCTCGGCTATGGTATTGCATATAGCTATATCGGGCAGGCATACAGCATCGGTAGTATATATTGCGTAATCGCATTCGCTTTTTTATACGCACTGTTTATTATATGTGTAAATAGTTTGTCTTCTAAAATAAATGGATCATCGAGGATATTATTGATTATTTTTGGTGTTTTGTGCGGCGCGTTTATATATCGAAACTCAATGGAGAACATTATTGCGATATTCAGGCAAATTTTGATCTCTTATTTTTTAGTAAGAGGGCTTATGGTCGTTATTAATGATATAAATTTGGGAAGTAATAAGTATGAATCTGTATAATGAAGCAGGCGTGAATTGGATTGTGGAGCGCAAGTGTGACATGTGTGGTCCATTTGATTACCGGTCTTGCTGATGGGGGGGCTGAGGCTGTTTTGTATCGGCTCTGCACCTTTCCACAGCCGGGCTACCGTCACATCGTCGTTGCGCTCGGGCCGGAGGGCAAATATGCGCCCATGCTTCGAGAGGCAGACGTTGAGACCCATTGCCTAGGGTTGGCGCGAGGCCGTCTTACACTAGCTGCCATTATTCGGTTGTATGGGATGCTGCGTCGGTTCAAACCGGATGTTGTTCAGACTTGGATGTATCACGCCAATCTCGTGGGCGGTCTGGCGGCACGGTTGGCCGGATGTGGCAACGTTGTTTGGGGGATACGTCACGCCGATCTCGTTCCCGGCACGACGGGAAAAAGCACGCTTCTGGTGAATCGGCTATGCGGCTGGCTTTCCGCAAGCATCCCTTCCCATATCGTGGCCTGCGCCGAGAACGCGCGCCTTGTTCATGAAGAGTATGGCTACGATCCATCAAAGTTCGTGGTGGTGCCCAATGGCTATGAGACCGGAAAATTTGCACCAGATGAAACGGCAGGTGCGGCAATCCGGCAAGAGTTCGGGATAGGAACACAACTTCCCGTCGTCGGTTTCGTCGGACGCTGGCACCCTGACAAGGATCACCCGACGCTCCTTGCAGCATTTGCGCGAGTTTTCGGCCATTTTCCGGGCGCGAGCCTCTTGCTTGCCGGAACGGGCTGTTCAGACGACAACGCCGCCCTTGTTGCCCAGATCAAGGATCACGGGTTGCAGGGGGCTGTTCGTCTGCTCGGTCGGCGTGGCGACATTCCTGCGATCATGAATGCGCTCGACCTTCATGTACTCTCTTCCAGAAGCGAGGCCTTCCCGAACGTAGTCGCCGAGGCGATGGCGTGCGGCACGCCTTGTGTCGTCACTGATGTCGGCGATGCTGCGTTGATCGTAGGGAATACCGGTTGGGTAGTGCCGCCTCGCGATCCCGAGCGGCTCGCAGAAGCCATTGTGGAGGCGCTGCGCGAACGGACTGATGCCAAGCAGTGGCAATCACGCAGTCGCGCCGCGAGGCAGAGGATCCTGAACGAATTTTCGCTAGAAAATATGGTGGAACGTTACCACAGGGTATGGGGTTTGAAATCCACTTGAACTGCTTCAAGCCTGAGCTGCAACAGACCGCCTATTCATGCAGCAGCCCCATTCGTCTGAGCATCGGGTCGTAGACGAACCGGGAATCATATTTTTCGCAGGCAATCCGGCGGCTGGCCGCGCCCATTTCCGCAACGAGGCGCGGATGGTCTATGAAGCGCTCCATCGCCAGCACGAGCGGCTCCACGGTACGCGGCGGCGCCAGGAAACCATTGATGCCTTCCTCTACCGGTTCGCGGCATCCGGGCGCATCTGTGCTGATGATGGGGCGCCCCGTCGCCATGGCCTCCAGGACGCTGCGAGGCGTGCCCTCCCGGTAGGAGGGCAGCACGTAGACCGAGCATTCCGCAAGCGCCGGCCTGACGTCGTCCATCCATGGCGTATGACTTATCCAGCTCCAACTCCTGACTTCCTCAATTGGAACAGCGGTTGGATTGGTATCTGCCGGGCCAACCAGCGCGAACTCCACTTGCGGGTGGCGGGATTTGACGACGCGGGCCGCCTCGGCGAATTCCCGAAGTCCCTTGTCGGCGAGAAGCCGTGACACCATCAGGAATCTTGGCCTGCCACCGGATGTCCCAGGCAAGGGGACTTCAGCGAATTGCTCTATGTCTATGCCGGAGCCCGCCAGGATATCGACCCGCGTGGATTGGCCAAGCGCGCCAAGTTTTCTAAGATCACTGATGTCGTCGGGGTTTTGGAAATAGACCGTATCGGCAAATTTGAAGGCCGTGCGATAGAGGCCGACTGCAGCGCCGCGAACAAATCGGGCGCGCATTGATGGTGTCTTTTCGATAAAGACCGACCCGAGGCCGGTGACCATCGGCATGATGCGCCCGACACCCGCCAGCCGTGCGCCGAATGTGCCGAATACGACCGGCTTGATCGTGTAGGGAATGAATACGTTCGCACGCTCCAGGCGAGCCACGGCCCTGACCCGGCGAACGTAGTTCAGCTCATCAACCGGGTTCATCACTGCGTGACGATCCACGGGAACGTCGTGAACGGGAACACCTGCGTCCTCAAGAAGCGCGAGATGCTCTTGAGAGAACTGAGCCATAGGTGCGCCGACCGCCACATGTCCGCCCAGTGCCCTGATCTTTCGGATAAGCGGCATGCGCAAGGTTACGATTGAATGGGCGAAGCTGCCGAGCAGAAATACGCGACATTGGTGTGGGGCACGGCTTGGTGGCCGAATGGAATCGATCATGGGAACAGCAGCTACGAGGCCTTCGGTTAACATTTGTGATGGAAGCACGAAAAGGGTTTTCGTTGCGCGGGGAACGGAATGGGCTAGAAAACGATCACTTTTTCGACGACTGGAGCTTTGATTGTGGTGATTCTCGACAATATCCGAATTGGTGTCATTGGGTTGGGATATGTCGGCCTGCCTCTAGCTGTACTGCTTGCCAAGCGCTTTCCGGTCACCGGGTTCGACATAAGCGCCAAGCGTATTGCGGAGTTGCGGAACGCGCACGACCGTACCCTCGAAGTCACTGAAAGCGAACTGCGTGGTACGACGCTTTCCTTCAGCGACGCTCTTGATGACCTGCGCGCCTGCAATTTTTATATTGTCACAGTGCCAACTCCCATCGACGCCGCCAAACGACCCGACTTGCGTTTGCTCAAGGCGGCGTGTGCGACGGTTGGCAAGGTGATTTCGGCCGGCGATACGGTCGTGTTCGAATCGACCGTCTATCCCGGCGTTACGGAGGAGGAGTGCGTTCCAGTCATCGAACAAGTATCCGGCCTGCGCTTCAATACCGATTTCTTCGCCGGGTATAGCCCGGAACGCGTGAACCCGGGTGACAAGCTTCATACCATCGACAAGATCGTCAAAGTAACCTCCGGCTCCACGCAGAAAACTGCTGACCTGGTCAACGCGGTCTATGCCGCAGTCGTCACCGCCGGCACCTATCGTGCGCCCTCGATCCGGGTCGCCGAGGCTGCCAAAGTCATCGAAAACACGCAACGCGACGTAAACATTGCGCTCGTCAATGAACTTGCGACGCTGTTCCAGAAGCTGGGCATCGACACGATGAGCGTTCTGGAAGCTGCCGGCACGAAATGGAATTTTCTCCCGTTTCGTCCCGGCCTTGTGGGTGGTCACTGCATTGGCGTCGATCCGTACTACCTTACCCACAAGGCGCAAGAGGTGGGCCATCACCCCGAGATCATCATGGCCGGGCGCCGCATCAACGATTTGATGGGGGAACTGGTCGCCTCAAGGTTTGTACGGGCCCTCATTTCAAAAGGCATCGATGCGTCTCGTGCCCGCGTTTTGGTGCTTGGCATCACCTTCAAGGAAAATTGCCCCGACATACGCAACACAAAGGTGGTCGACGTCGTCCGCGAACTATCGGACTACGGGATGGAGGTATCCATTCATGACCCTTGGGCGGATGGCGAAGAAGTCGAGAAGGAATATGGCTTGCACCTAGCCCCGGAGCCATTGGCTGCGGGTTATGACGGGGTAATCGTAGCAGTCTCGCATGATGAGTTCCGCGATATGGGTGCCGGCGGCATACGCGGCTACGTCAAGCCGAACGGCGTGCTTTTTGATATCAAGGGGATGCTCGGTGTTACCGACAGCGATCTGCGTCTATAGCGGAGCCACTTGAGGCAGCGCCCACAACCCGCGGGAGTCAGCAGCAAAAGTGCGATGGATCACTTTCATTACTTGAACATGGTTTGTTGAATCGGTTGTTCCTTTATGAAACGTTCATTTGATATTGTTGCTTCAGCGATCTTGCTGGTTCTGCTGATCCCTGTTTGCCTATCGGTAATGCTTTTTGTTCGGTTGCGACTTGGCAGCCCGATCTTCTTTTCTCAACTTCGGCCTGGAAAAGGCGGCAAGCCGTTTATGATGGTCAAGTTCCGGACAATGCGAGAGGCACGCGATAAGGACGGCAAGTTGCTTGCGGATGCCGAGAGGCTGACATCTTTTGGTCGCTTCCTGCGTTCAACCAGCCTCGATGAATTGCCGGAACTATGGAATGTGCTGAAGGGAGACATGAGTCTTGTCGGCCCACGACCGTTGTTGATGGAGTACCTGCCGCTATATTCACCCGATCAGGCGAGACGGCATGAGGTGCAGCCGGGCATCACTGGCTGGGCGCAGGTAAATGGCCGCAATGCAATTTCCTGGGAAGAGAAATTTGCCTTTGACGTGTGGTACGTAGATAACATGTCCATGTGGCTAGATATGAAGATCATGGCGCTTACCTTGGCAAAGGTTCTTGGGCGAGCCGGCATTTCCGCCGGAGGTGAGGCCACCATGCCGCGTTTCACCGGTAGCAGCCGAAATGGTGCCGGCAGACAATGAGGAAATCGCTTCTGGTTTTGGGATGCGGTGGCCATGGCAGGGTCGTTGCTGACGCCGCTTCCGACTGCGGTTACGAAGAAATTGCCTTTCTCGACGATTCTCCCCAAGCGGAAAGCTTCGCTAGCCCGTTTCCTCTTCTGGGTCCGATTCCCATGGCAGGCCAACTGCTGCGGAAGTGGCCGCAAGCAATCGCTGCGGTTGGAAACAATACCGTCAGGCAAGAGCTTTTTCTTCTTCTGGTGGATCTCGGTTTCCAGGTGCCCTCGATAATCCACCCAGCTTCCGTAATAAGCCGTCGTGCGCAAATCGATGATGGGGTTTTCGTTGCTCCTGCCGCCGTTATCAACATCGGTGCAAAGGTGGCTAATGCTGCCATCATCAATACAGGCGCGCGGATCGATCATGACTGCGTGATCGGTGCCGCCAGCCATGTTGCGCCAGGGGTGACACTTTCGGGTAGCGTCACGGTCGGGTCAAAGGTCTGGCTGGGCACAGGTTGTTCGGTACGCCAGGGCATTACAATAGGTGACGATGCCATAGTAGGTGTAGGTGCGGCTGTCGTGTCTGACCTTGCGCCTGCACGGACCTATGTCGGTGTTCCCGCCAGACTCGTTGAAACGCATCTCTAACGGTTGAAAAAGTGCTCAATACTCCGTTCTCCCCATGGCCGTCCTTCTCCGAAGAAGAGGTTGATGCCGTCTCGAATGTGCTTCGCTCCAACCGCGTGAACTATTGGACCGGCGATGAATGTCGAAGTTTTGAGCGCGAGTTCGCGCAATGGTGTGGATCAAGTCATGCTATTGCGCTCGCCAACGGCACGGTTGCATTAGATATCGCGCTTCGCGCGCTGGACATCGGTCCAGGAGATGAAGTTGTCGTCACCCCACGCACATTTCTCGCTTCGGTGTCGTGCGTTGTGAATGCAGGGGCGACACCTGTATTTGCAGATGTGGACAGGGACACCGGCAATATTACAGCGGCGACGATTGCAGCGGTGCTCTCTGCGCGCACAAGGGCGGTAATTCCGGTGCATCTGGCGGGCTGGCCCTGCGATATGGATCCGATCATGGAACTCGCAGAGCAGAATGGATTCAAGGTCATTGAAGATTGTGCCCAGGCTCATGGAGCGCGCTACAAGGGCCGTTCGGTCGGAACGATCGGGCACATAGGTGCCTGGTCATTCTGTCAGGACAAAATCATCACTACCGGCGGCGAGGGCGGCATGGTCACAACCAACGATGCCGACCTATGGTCCCGGATGTGGTCTTTCAAGGAACACGGCAAGAGTTGGGAAGCTGTTTTCGAACGTGCGCACCCGCCAGGCTTTCGCTGGCTGCATGAAAGCTTCGGCACAAATTGGCGCATGACAGAAATGCAAGCGGCAATTGGCCGGGTACAGGTAGGAAGAATGAGTGACTGGTCCACGGCACGCGAAGCCAACGCCGCAGTCCTTCATAGAGCACTGGCAGCTTTCGCGCATGAAAACGGTCCGGTGCGAATACCGTCGCCGTATGGGCGTCCTGAACTGGGTAACGATTCGCGACACGCCTATTACAAATACTACGCATATGTCCGACCGGAAAATCTGGCTGACGGTTGGTCTCGAGATCGAATCGTCAACGAGATCGTCGCTTGCGGCGTTCCTTGCTATCAAGGCTCATGCTCGGAGGTTTATCTTGAGCGGGCATTCGATAACACAACCTGGCGTCCAAGCTTGCCATTGCGGGTAGCGCGTGAATTGGGTGAGACGAGTCTGATGTTTCTCGTCCACCCAACACTAACACCGGGCGAAATGCAGAAATCGATCGAAGCGATTGGAAAAGTTCTTACGGAGGCACAAAAACCCTAGCGTATTTGGTCCTTAGACGCTCGAATCTGTCGTACCTCAGCTTCGGTCTACCCGAAGCAGCACGATCATAGAGCCCAAAAGGAGACCAAGAAGCACCGCGCCGCCCAAGAAGATGCTGATATTGGGAAACACCTTCTCTGCGCTGGCGCCGATGACGCTGTAATCTGCAATCGGAGCCGTTGCCGGGTCGCTCAGGGGCGACTCATTCAGAAGCTGGGTGAGACGCTCGCTGTCCTTGTTGTTTTCCAATTGGTAGATCTGCCGCTCGAGATCCCGCAGTTGGGTGATAAATGGATCGTTGTCGCTGCGGGTGTTGAGAAGATTGATCTGTTCCTCGAGCGCACGGCTGCCCTGGAGATACATTGGCTGTTCGCCGGATATCACCTGGGTTGAAGGAACGGTAAAAGTTTGCCCGGGAGCAACCGATGAGGGAACCGTAACAGGGTCCTTGATGCCAAGGGTCTCTGCGATCTTGGCCTGCTCCGCGACCATGATGGCTTCGTCCTTGCGAGCTTTTTCCTGCTGGTTCCTGCGTGCATCGATCTCGACCCGCAATTTGGCGATGGCGTCGCCGCGAATTTTTGCACCGGCTGCAATCTTGCCCATTGTGGCTTCGCGGATTGTTTTCGCGACCTCAAGCCCTGCGTTTTCGAGGCTCCATGCAACAAACTTGTTGACGGCTTCTCTGTCGCTTCCCCTCACGCGCATTTCGAAACTGGGTTTCTTGTCCGTCGCGGGTGTGAACCTCACGGTACGCGCAAAAGCGAGGGCGGCGGCTTCTGACGTATCCTTTTGTCCTTCGTCTCTCGCCACGCCGCTTTCCTGCGCTGCCAAGATGAGATGCCCTGGCGATTGTAGGTAGGTGGTGAATTCCTGAAAAAGGCTGTCGCGCGTGTAGGGAAACGCTGATCCCAACACGGGATCTGTCTCGCTATCCACGGTGTTGAGATCGGGCAAGGCGCTTCGCGCCAGCAGGTCAATGTACCCTGCGTATTCGCTTTGAGTGATTGGATAGATGGTCGATTCGGACTGGTAGACATTCGGCGAGGCATAGTACGCCCCGGCGCCGATGAGAGCGGCAAGGGCGGTAGTCGCGAGTATTGTAAGTTTGCCCCGCCAAAGCCTTGAAAGCACGTCACGTAGGTCGATTTCGTTGCCTACTGCGTTGTCCAAACCTGCCCTCCCATGAATTCATGCGATGTTCGAGTACGCGTATGAAAATGATGGGCCGAGGCCCCATTTCAACTTTGGCTATGCCTGCTGCGACTCGCGGTAGTCGCTAGGCGTGTTCACAACAAGGCATGCGCATTCAAGGATGGTTTCGTCTGGCAAGCTAGCGTGTTCCGTCGCAGGCTGCGCCACGGGAAACCGGATACAGAGACGTTACCGGCAAACGTTATCCGCTTCGGCTTCCAATTGCCACCACGCCACAAGCAAGCGTCTTGGCCGGCAATTCCCGCTACCAGCAGTTGAGCTCAAATTCGCCGGCAGTGAAATTGAAAGTTGGCTGGGGCGCCAGGATTCGAACCTGGGAATGTCGGTACCAAAAACCGATGCCTTACCGCTTGGCGACGCCCCAAAAGCCGACGCGTAGAGTCGAACAGAGCGGCCTTATAGGCAGTGCCGGTGAAAAGCACAATCCGGCGCTGCCATCTATGTCGCCGCTTTTTCAGGACGAAGAAGCTGCCTAGATGCCCCACACCGCAAGTTCATTGCCGGCGGGGTCGGTGAAATGAAAGCGTCGCCCGCCCGGAAATGAAAAAATCGGCTTTACGATCCGCCCACCTGCATTCTTGACGCCGGAAAGCGTTTCTTCCAGGTTTTCACTGTAGAGCACCGGCAACGGCTTTGCCGATCCTTCCGCCGCGTTCGTGTGGAAGCCGCCATCCAGCCCTTCGCTGAATGCCGAATAGTCTGGTCCGTAGTCGGTGAACGACCACGAAAACGCCGCGCTGTAGAATGCCTTGACGCTGTCCAGCGAACCCCCGGTTGCAGGCATTTCAAGATAGTCGAGTTTCCCTGTCTGTCTCATGGTAACCTCGTTTGTTCTTATTATGTTCTATTTCTTCCAGAGGCGAAGAGCAAGCGCAAGAGCGGACAATTGTCCGTTTCAATGTGTGAGCGGGCGATTCGTAATCTTGTAGAGGTTTGCTATCCCATTGTTTGCGCGTGGAAATTCATAGGAATGTCTGCGGCTAGGCCTTCAGCCCGTCTTTAATCGATTGTAGCTCTTCTGTGCGGCAGCGAACGCTTGCGTTTCAGGCTCCGGCACCTTATCGCTCCCCGCATCCAGCCCCGATCAGGGGCCTAGTCAATCTCCGAATGTTGGGGACCAGGAATGACGAAGTGGGTGTACACCTTTGGTGACGGAGCGGCCGAAGGCCGCGCTGGCGATAAGGCTTTGCTCGGCGGCAAGGGCGCCAATCTTGCCGAAATGTGCAGCCTCGGCCTACCGGTGCCTCCGGGGTTCACCATCACCACTGAGCTTTGCAACTGGTACTACGCCAACGGGCGCTCCTATCCGCAAGCGCTGGAAGCCGAGATCGATAGCGCGCTGGAGCACATCAGCCGCATCACCGGCCGTCGTTTCGGTGATCCCGCCAAGCTTCTGCTGGTCTCCGTGCGCTCCGGTGCGCGCGCCTCCATGCCGGGCATGATGGACACGGTGCTCAATCTTGGCCTCAACGACGAGACGGTCGAAGCGCTTGCCGCCGATGCCGGTGATGCGCGTTTCGCCTATGACAGCTATCGCCGCTTCATCCAGATGTATTCGAACGTGGTGCTGGATCTCGACCACGAGATGTTCGAGGAAATCCTTGAGGATCAAAAGGCGAGCCTCGGCCATGAACTCGACACCGAACTGACCGCTATCCAATGGCAGCAGGTCATCGCGCTCTACAAGGCCAAGGTCGAGGAAGAACTTGGCGCGCCGTTCCCGCAAGACCCGCGCGAGCAATTGTGGGGCGCCATCGGCGCTGTGTTTTCGAGCTGGATGAACGCCCGCGCCATCACCTACCGGCGGCTGCACGATATCCCCGAAAATTGGGGCACCGCCGTCAACGTGCAGGCCATGGTGTTCGGCAACATGGGCGACACCTCCGCCACCGGCGTTGCGTTCACTCGCAATCCCTCGACCGGTGAGAAGGCGCTTTATGGCGAGTTCCTGGTCAATGCCCAGGGCGAAGACGTCGTGGCAGGCATTCGCACTCCGCAGAACATCACGGAGAAGGCGAGGATCGCTGCCGGTTCCGACAAGCCATCGCTTGAGAAGCTGATGCCTGAAGCGTTCGACGCATTTGTCGAAATCTCGCGGCGTCTCGAAAACCACTACCGCGACATGCAGGACCTCGAATTCACCATCGAGCGCGGCAAGTTGTGGATGCTGCAGACCCGGTCCGGCAAGCGTACCGCCAAGGCGGCGCTCAAGGTGGCGGTGGACATGGCCAATGAGGGCCTGATTACACAGGCCGAAGCCGTCGATCGCATCGACCCGGCTTCGCTTGACCAGTTGCTGCACCCGACAATCGACCCGAAGGCCGAACGCGACGTGATCGGTATTGGCTTGCCTGCATCGCCCGGCGCCGCGACGGGCGAAATCGTGTTCACGTCCGACGAAGCCGAAGAGATGAAATCGGCAGGGCGCAAGGTCATTCTCGTGCGCGTCGAAACCAGCCCTGAAGACATCCACGGCATGCATGCCTCGCAAGGCATCCTGACGACGCGTGGCGGCATGACCAGCCACGCGGCTGTCGTTGCCCGCGGCATGGGCAAGCCCTGCGTCTCTGGCGTCGGTTCCTTGCGGGTCGACCACAAGAACGGCATCTTGATCGCCATGGGCAAGACCTTCCGCAAGGGAGATATCATCACCATCGATGGCGGGTCCGGCCAGGTTCTAAAGGGTGCTGTGCCGATGCTGCAGCCTGAGCTTTCGGGCGATTTCGCATCCATCATGGAGTGGGCTGACAAGACACGCCGCATGAAGGTGCGAACCAACGCCGAAACGCCGGCGGACGCCCGTATGGCGCGTTCATTCGGTGCCGAAGGCATAGGGCTTTGTCGCACCGAACATATGTTCTTCGATGGCGACCGCATTGTTGCCATGCGCGAAATGATCCTCGCCGATACCGAAAAGGGCCGCCGCGCGGCACTTGCCAAGCTGTTGCCCATGCAGCGTTCGGATTTTCTTGAGCTGTTCGAAATCATGGCCGGCTTGCCGGTCACGATCCGGTTGCTGGACCCGCCGCTGCACGAATTCCTGCCCAAGACCGAGGAAGAGATCGCCGAGGTTGCCGACGCCATGCAGGTCGCGGCAGACAAGCTGCGCCAGCGCACGGAAGCCCTGCACGAGTTCAACCCCATGCTGGGTCATCGTGGCTGCCGCTTGGCCGTCTCTTATCCCGAGATCGCCGAGATGCAGGCGCGCGCCATCTTCGAGGCCGCCGTGGAAGCGGGCCGCAAGGCTGGCAAGCTGGTCGTGCCGGAAGTCATGGTGCCGCTGGTCGGTCTCAAGAAGGAGCTCGATTACGTCAAGGCCCGCATTGATGCGGTTGCCCAAAGCGTGATGGAAGAAACCGGCGTCAAGTTCGAATACCTGATCGGGACGATGATCGAGCTGCCGCGAGCGGCGATCCGCGCCCATGTCATCGCAGAAACGGCCGAGTTCTTTTCCTTTGGCACCAACGACCTGACGCAGACCACCTTCGGCATCTCACGCGACGACGCAGCCTCGTTCCTCGAGGTCTATCGGCAGAAGGGCATCATCGATCAGGACCCGTTCGTGTCGATCGACATCGAAGGCGTTGGCGAACTTGTGGAACTGGCTGCCGAAAAGGGCCGCAAGACGCGCCCCGACATCAAACTCGGCATCTGTGGCGAGCATGGTGGCGACCCGGCGTCGATCCACTTCTGCGAAACGGTTGGCCTGGACTATGTGTCCTGCTCTCCGTTCCGCGTCCCTATTGCCAAGCTGGCGGCGGCCCAGGCGGCAGTGCGCAAGCGATAGCGTCTCGTCGGACTGAACTTGCCTTATCTCACGCTTGATCGAGCCTTCGCCTGTTGCGGGCTTGATCGGCGGTCCACCACCTGTTGAGGGCCGCAGCGCAGCGAAATGCTGTTTGCCCGTCCCATAGCGGAATGCGCGTCCTGCTGGGTTCGGCGTTCTTCGCCAGGCGGTTCAGGCAAACCTCCAGTCGGCTGCGCACGTCATAGATGTTGACGAGGCAGTTCGTACCGTCTCGGATGGTGACGGGGCGCTCGGTGGTGTCGCGAAAGGTAAAACAGGGAATGCCCAGCCAGGTCGTTTCTTCCTGAATGCCACCGGAATCCGTCAACACCAGTGCCGATGCCGCGACCAAGTTGACGAACTCCGCATAGCGCAGCGCCGGAACGAGGCGAATGTTGCCGTTCTCACGAAGCCGGGTGTCGAATTTCCACCGCTCCAACTGCTTGAGGGTTCGTGGGTGGGCCGGGAACAGCACGACGGTGCGCTGCGCAAGCCAAAGCAAAAGATCGCAAATCGCTTCGATCGGCTTCTTTGAATCGACGTTGGAAGGTCGGTGGAATGTCGCAACGGCAAATGATCGTGCGGTGAGCTTGTATTGCGTGAGAAGTTCCGCCTGGAGCTCGGATTTGACGGTCGACGACAGCGAATCGATCATGATGTTGCCGACGAACTCGACTTTCTCAGGCGGTTTGCCCTCTCCGAAGATGAGGTTGTTCATCGCTTCTTCGGAAGGCGAAAGCATGAGGTCCGATATCGAGTCGATCACGACACGGTTGATCTCTTCGGGCATCAGCATGTCGCCGCTGCGAAGCCCTGCTTCAAGATGTACGACAGGGATGCCAAGCCGCTTGGCGGCAAGGGTGGTTGCTATCGAGGCATCTACGTCGCCGGATACCACCACCATGTCGGGATGATCCTGCGCACACAACTCTTCGTATCTCGCAATGATCTCGCCCATGCGCGGCCCGTAGCCCGTGGCGGTCAGGTCGAGCGACACCATTTCTGAAATGCCGAGATCATCGAATATCTCGGTCGTCATGCTGGGCGAGTTGTGCTGCTGGATAAAAATCAGCCGCACAGAACACCAGTCCTGCTGAGACAGAACTTTGTGAAGTGGTGCGATCTTGATGATGTTGGGGCGCGTGCCGGCAACGAGATGGATAATGCAGGGGCGTCGTGTCATGACTGGTGTCGAATCCGGCTGATTGCCGATCTTCTAACACCAGTCCGGAAAAACGCGTAATTTAGTTCCAGGACCCGACGCAATCGACCAGATGCTTGCCTTGCAGCTTGGCGCGGTCGACGTTCTTGAACGGCATGTGCGCAACGAGGAGCGCGACCACGTCGCTGCCGGTTACCGCATCTTCGAGCTGTTGCAGCCTGATATTGGAGTGGCCGACCAGGGCATTCGGAAGCTCAGTGACATGGGGCTCTACGACGGTAACATCGTAGCCCTTGTGACCCAGCATCTCCACGATCTCCACCGCAGGGCTCTCGCGTAGGTCGTCCACGTCGGCCTTGTACGAGAGACCCAGGCAGCAAACCTTCTTGCTCCCCGTCTGGTTGAGTGCTGTCTCTATCCTGTCGACAACCGAGTGGGGGCGTCCGTCATTGACGTTGCGGGCTGCCCGCATAACTTGTGTCAGTTCCGGAAATTGCGTGATCAGGAACCAGGGATCGACGGCGATGCAATGACCGCCGACGCCGGGACCGGGGTTTAGTATTTTGACGCGCGGGTGCCGGTTGGCGAGCGCAATCGTTTGCCACGCATCCAGCCCGAGATGGTCGCAGACATTGGCGACTTCGTTGGCGAAGGCGATGTTGACGTCGCGATAGGCGTTCTCGATCAGCTTGACCAACTCGGCCGCAGCCGCAGACGCTTCGAAAATCTGCCCACGCACGAATGTGCTGTAGAGTTCCTTGGCCCGACTGGCGCATTCCGGCGTGATGCCGCCCACGATGCGGTCGTTCTGCACCAGTTCGTAGACCATCCGGCCGGGCAGGATGCGCTCGGGACAGTAGGCCATCGATATTTTCAAGTGGTTTTTGGAGCCGTTTGCCGCGACAAGGTCAGGTCGCTCCTGGCCAATGACCTCCGCCATCTTCTGTGTGGTGCCCACGGGGCTCGTCGATTCCAGGATCACCAGGTTGCCGGCCTTGAGAACCTTGCAGATCGACCGTATCGCCTGCTCGACAAAGGAGATGTCGGGCTGTTTGTCGGGCTGGATCGGCGTCGGGACGGCGACGATGAAGGCGTCCGCCGGTTGCGGCTCGGTAAACGCCTTGAGGCGGCCGCTTCTGACGGTCGAATGGACGAGGCCATCCAGATCGGGCTCGCTGAAATGTGCGCGCGCGGCATTGATGGCGGTAACCGCCTTTGAACTCGTATCGACGCCGAGAACCTGGATGCCACGGCTTGCTATGGTCGCGGCAGTCGGCAGTCCTATATAGCCAAGCCCGATGACCGAGACCGCTTCAAATTGGCTAGGCATTGGCGATGGTCTCCAATATCCGATGCGCTGCGCGGCCATCACCGTAGGGATTGGTGGCGGAACTCGCGCGCTTGTATTCCTCTGGGATGTCGATCAACCGTCGCGCTTCGGCGACAATGCGGCAGGGATCGGTGCCGACGAGCCGCGCGGCGCCTGCCGCGATCGCCTCGGGGCGTTCCGTCACGTCGCGGGTCACCAGGACAGGCTTTCCCAGAGCCGGGGCCTCTTCCTGTATGCCGCCGGAATCGGTGACGATAATGTGAGAGCGGCCCATCAGGTAGACAAACGGCAGATATTCCTGCGGATCGATCAGGAATACGTCGCTGACGCCGGCCAGCGTTGCCTTGGCTGCTTGCTGGACATTCTCGTTGAGGTGAACGGGATAGACGACCTGGATATCGCCTTTTGAAGCAAGGCTCACCAGAGCTTCGCACATGCGGCGCAGGCCGTCGCCAAAGTTCTCGCGGCGGTGGCCGGTGACAAGCACGAGCTTCTTGTTTGGATTCAGGAAGGAGAACTTGTTGCGAAACGCCTCTTCGGCGATCGGGTCGGACCTGATGAGTTCGGAAGCCATCAACAGGGCATCGATGACGGTATTGCCCGTCACGACAATGCGTTCGTCGGGGATTGCTTCTTCGATCAGCGCGTTGCGCGCGCCTTCGGTCGGTGCAAACAGCCACCGGGCTGACACGTCGATGACGCAGCGGTTCATTTCCTCCGGCCACGGGCGCCAGACGTCACGTGTGCGCAGACCGGCTTCGACGTGACCCACCGGAATCCGTTGGTAGAACGCGGCCAGAGAGGCTGCCATTGCGGTTGTGGTGTCTCCGTGCACCAGCACGAAATCCGGCTTCGTATCGGCAAGGACCTTGCCCAACCCCTCGAGTACGTTGACCGTCACATCCGTCAGCGTTTGACCGGGCTGCATGATGTTGAGGTCGATGTCGGGAACGATGTTGAATGCCTGCAAAACCTGGTCGAGCATTGACCGGTGCTGGCCCGTCACGCAAACCACCGTTTCAAAACGGCCGTCGGCCCGAAACGCCTTGATGACGGGAGCCATCTTGATGGCTTCCGGGCGTGTGCCAAATACAATCATCGCCTTCATGCGCAAGCCCCAAGCCAAACCCAACGGGCCGGTTGCCGGACATTTCGCCGAATGGGAATGCTCGTCGAGTGGTGTTTCAAGCCGCCGCGAACCTGCCCCTGGACCTCAGTTCACGCGGGTCGGCGTTGCCTTGTTGCCAGTGCCGCCTCGCAGAGCTGTTTCCCGATTTAGCTCCTTGTCCTCATGATCTAACTGATACCCTACGAGGAGCCCGGAAATCTCTACTCTCAATGGCCTAACAGGGCCGGGTACGACCTAGCCCATAAGGCGAAGTGCGTACCCGCCATTCCGACGTCGGGAGGTATCGGAGCCGTTGTCGATCTGCACATGCTATCGAGGCGGTACCGGTGGCATCCGCCAACTGGGCAGCCTTTGCAAAAGAAAACGCCCGGTACGTGCGCACCGGGCGTTGGCATTCTTTTCTGTGTTGCGCCGGGTGTACCGGCGCGGACTTGGTTACTTGCGGCGCGGCAGCAGCGACCATACGGCCGGCACCAAACTGGCGGCCAGTGCAACCTTGACAAGGTCGGGCACGATGAACGGGACGACGCCGAACTGCCAAGCCTTTTCGGCCCCGATGATCGTCGCAAGCCATGCAAAGCCCATAGCCATCATGATGACTTCCGCGACGAGCAGCGCACCGAACAGCTTGAACGGGTTACGGTCGAAGCCGCGATCGGCAGCCCAGCCGGCGATAGCGGCCATGACCACGAAGCCGGCCAGATAGCCGCCGGTGGTGCCGACCATGTAGGCAAGACCAATGCCCTTTTCAGGCGTGCTCTGGAACACGGGGAAGCCCATCGCACCTTCGAGCATGTAGAGAACCAGCGTCGCGACGGCGAGCCGCATGCCAAAAGCCGCTGCGATCAGGAAGATCGCAAGCGTTTGCAGCGACATATCGACGGGGCCAAGCATGACTTTCGTCTTGGCCGAGAGCGTCAGCAAGAGCGTTCCGGCAATGGCGAGGAACAACTGGGTGACAAGCCTGGCGGCACCTTTTTCGGGCAGAGCCAGTGAAACAAGCGGACGCATCGTTGTTGCAATTGCCATGTTCTTCCTCAATCCGTTTGGCCAGAGCGCAAATGCGCTTCGGGTTTCCCCTATATTGTCTTCCGTGATATGCGGCAAACGATTTTGCCCGTCTTGCCTGAGTAAATAGGCTATGCCCCTCAAATTCGATACGAGTTTTCAACCGGCATACGGCAAGGCAGTTGCCGTCGCGTCAGGCGTGCAGCGCGTTACCGCGCCCAACCCTTCGCCTTTCACCTTTCATGGCACCAACAGCTACCTGATTGGCCACGATTCGCTGGCCGTGATCGATCCCGGCCCCGACGACGACTCGCACTTGCAGACGCTGCTTGCAGCCATTGCCGGCCGGCCGGTCAGCCACATCTTTGTCAGCCATACCCATCGCGACCATTCTCCGCTCGCTGCGCGCTTGAAGGCCGAAACGGGAGCGGTGGTCGTAGCCGAGGGGCCGCACCGTCCCGCGCGCCCGCTAAGGATTGGTGAAACAAATCCACTCGACGCCAGTGCCGATACCGAGTTCAAGCCGGACGTGGCCATGGCGGACGGTGCCGTCATCGATGGAGACGGTTGGTCGATCCGCGGGGTCTTCACCCCCGGCCACACGGCAAATCACCTGGCCTTTGCCCTTGAAGGTCGCCGTATCCTGTTTTCTGCCGATCATGTCATGGCCTGGGCGACTACCATCGTTGCACCGCCGGACGGGGCGATGGCCGACTACATGGCGTCTCTAGACTTGTTGCTCGAACGCGATGACCGTCTGTTTCTGCCCGGCCACGGCGGGCAGGTGAGTGCGCCGCATGCCTTCATGCGCGGTTTGAAAGCGCATCGGAAAATGCGCGAGCGCGCCATCCTCGAGCGGGTCAGGAAGGGCGACCGCACCATCAAGGCGATGGTGGAGGCGATCTATCGGGACACCGATCCGCGTCTTCACGGTGCGGCGGGGCTCTCTGTCCTTGCCCATCTCGAAGATCTGGTAGCGCGCGGCATCGTCGTTACAGAAGCGAGCCCATCGATCGACAGCGTCTATTTCCCTGCGAACTGATCTCTACTCGGTCGAGGTGGTGCCGATCTGGCCGACCACTTCCTGATCCAGTTCCGACAGGAATTTCACGATGCGGGCAGCATTGTCGCCAAGGTCGTGTCGGCCATAGCGCGAGGCCGAGCGCATATCGACATAGCTCGTCTCGCCTTCGCTGGTTACGCGGATTGCAACATCGGCGGGCAGTTCGAGCACGAAGCTCTTTGCGACAGCGTTGACGACCGCATCGCTGGCATTGGTATCGGATGAAGGCAAAGAACCTTCGACCTGCCATCCCTGTCTCGCGAACACGGCTTCGACAGAATCGACGGTTTCCTTGAACGGAAGCTCGTAACGCCGGCCCGTCACCAACGGATAAGCCTGCGCCTGCAAGCGCCGTTCGCCGGGCGTGGTCGGTGCCGGCATCCCGCTTGCACTTTCCTTGGCAGTTGCGAGCGAAGGCGGATCTTCCAGATCGGTGGAAATGTCCTTTAGCGGCGGGTAGATCGTTGCCCAGTAGGCTGCAACCGCAAATGGAGCCAGGACGACGAGCGCCAAGAACGCGCCCACCATCAGGTCGTGGCCGCCCCGGTCGCCAAAAGTCCACAACCTTGAAAAAGCAAAGCCGGCAAACAGCAATGCGAATGCCGCAAGCAGCGCTACTAGAGCCAGAACCCAGAGGAACGCGGGCGTTTCCACAAGGTTGAAATGGTGTCCAACCCATGCCGTCGACAAAAGGACGAGGGAAAAGGCACCCGTTCGGCGTGACCAGCCCGCGGCTTTCGACGTCTGCCTGTCAGGATATTCGCTCATTGCCTGCCAAAGACCGTTTCGCACTTTCCGGCCAGATGCTTAGCGCATGATCCGGCAAAGTTGAATGCCGGGTCGCAAGAAGTTGGCGGATATGTTGGTGCCCGTCAGGCGGTTGGCAAACGATAATCCTTGAATTGTTCCCGCAGCGCCGTCTTCTGGATCTTTCCTGTGGCCGTGTGCGGAATTTCGCTGACGAAGGCGACATCGTCGGGCATCCACCATTTCGCGACTTTGCCGTCCATGAAGCCAAGTATCTCGCTCTTGCTGGGTTCCTTGCCCGCCTTGGGCACAACGACAAGCAAGGGCCGCTCGTCCCATTTCGGATGAATTATGCCGATAACCGCAGCTTCCGCGATGTCGGGATGGCCGACCGCGAGGTTTTCGAGGTCGATGGTGGATATCCACTCGCCCCCGGACTTGATAACATCCTTGGCCCGATCGGTGATCTGCATGTAGCCATTGGGGTCGATGAAGGCGACGTCGCCGGTGTCGAACCAGCCGTCTTCGTCGAATTGTTCCGCGCCCGCGCCGCCATAATAGGCGCGTGCCACAGCCGGACCACGCACCTTGAGCCGGCCGAAGGTCTTGCCGTCCCAAGCATGTGCGTTGTCGTGGTCGTCAGTTACCTTCATCTCCACCCCGAACGGCGCGAACCCTTGCGTCTTCTGGATTGCCAGCCGTTCTTCGCCTTCCAGGTCCTGGGTTTCGGGCTTCATCGTGCAAAGCGTTCCAAGCGGCGACATTTCAGTCATGCCCCACGCATGCACCACCTCGACATCGTAGTTGTCCTGGAATTTCTGGGTGATGACGCGGGGACAGGCAGACCCGCCGATTACCACCTTGTTGAGGAATGGCAGTTTCTTGCCGGTCTCCTCAAGATATTGCAGCAGCATCAGCCATACTGTCGGCACGGCGGCGCTGAACGTCACTTTCTCGGTGTCGAGAAGTTCATAGATCGAGGCGCCGTCCATCTTTGCGCCGGGCATGACAAGCTTCGCGCCGATCATTGGTGCGGCTTGCCCGAGCCCCCACGCATTGGCGTGGAACATGGGAACGACCGGCAAGATGACGTCGCGCGCCGATATTCCCATTGCGTCGGGCATTGCCGCCATCATGGCGTGCAGCACATTCGAGCGGTGGCTGTAGAGAACACCTTTAGGGCCGCCGGTGGTGCCCGAAGTGTAGCACATGCCGGCTGCGGTATGCTCGTCGAACTCTTTCCACTGGAAGTTGCCGTCCGCTTCGGCCAGCCAGTCTTCGTAGCAAACTGCGTTTGCAAGGGCGGTTTCAGGCATGTGCGCACGGTCAGTCAGAACGATGATCTTGGTCAATGATTTGACCTGTCCGGCGATCTTTTCCAGGAGCGGCACGAAGGTCAGGTCGACAAAGATCGCCTTGTCCTCGGCGTGGTTCATTATCCAGGCCAATTGCTCCGGAAAGAGCCGCGGGTTCAGCGTATGGTAGATGGCGCCGATACCCATGATGCCGTACCACGCTTCGAGGTGGCGGGCGCTGTTCCAGGCAAGCGTTGCAATCCGGTCCCCCAGTTGGAAACCGTCGCGCTCAAGCCTCTGCGCCAGCTTGAGCGATCTCGTGCGGATGTCGGTATAAGTGGTGCGGACGATGGGGCCTTCGATCGAGCGCGTGACAATTTCCCGCTTGCCGTGTTGGGTCGCGGCCGCGTCCAGTACCTTATGGCAAAGCAGCGGCCATTCCTGCATCAATCCGAGCATGATGTTTCTCCCTGAATGCATTGTGGAACGAACCGCAGAATTGTCGAGTCGCCAATGCCGTCGGTTAGGTCGAATTGGCTACGATGCGCGCCATAATGCAGCCATTGTCGACGTAAATCTTTTGTGAGGCGGGGCTGGTCAGCGAAATGCACGAGGTTTGCATGGACGCGCAGCTTGATGAAAAGGCACTGGAGAAGAGCTTGGCTGATAGCCTTGGCGATCTCGTGCCAGAAGAGCGAACCGTTTCCGAAGACGAGTTCGTTGAGATCGTCGGCCAGGCTTTGGAATTGGTCGGCGGCGAAATGCTGTTCAAGATGTGTATTGATGTTGGTGGCCGCAGCGAATTCGTGGCGGCTGCAACGGTCGGCAGCGACTCAAAGCGTCAGTTCCTGCTTCTCACCCTGCCTGTCAACGGTGGGACACTGAAGGTTGAGACAGCATCGAAGAGCACGAATCCGGTAGCCGGTATAGCACCTGCTTATGCCGGATTGATGGACGTTTTCCAGGCCGCCGCCTGACTAGCAAACATATGGGATTTGCCTGATTGCACGATCAGGAGGCGGGCGGTTTTGCGTTGGCTCTGATTGCGTCCGACACTGAACCAGCCGGTATGGATGCTGCAATCAGTATGGCGCAAAAGACGAAGAACGCATCCATGATGTCATGTTTGAACATGATCTGCGTCATGCCGGAGACGGCGTAGGAGGTGGAGACGATAAGCGAGAGACAAAACCGCATCCGGTAGTTGGCATCGCGTGGAGCGCGCCATGCGATGAAAACCGGCGCGCACAAGACCGCAATCAATGCGGTCAATGTCAGGATGCCGCCGTCGAGGGCAAAAGAAAGAAAGCCGTTATGTGCGTGGGTAAAGCTGCGGATCGGTAGGTCGTCCTTGGACAGTTCCGGCACCAGCGACGCCATCCTGTTTTGAATGCCGTGGCCCCAGAAGGGCGATTCCAGGAAAGCGTCACGTCCTGCTTCCCAAAGCCTCAGTCGTTCGCCGATGCTTTTCGTCGTCTGCTGCCCCATCAGTATGCGGTGAAACTCGCGGACCGTTTGTTCCCAACGCCAGTCAAGCATCCTCTGAAAACTGTAGAATGCGATTGTTGCGGCAGTCAGTATCGCAAGGCTGATCGGGCGGACGACAACGGAGCGCCAGCGCGCGGGATCGAACAGGAAAAGCAGGAAAAGGACCGGAAGCAAGGCAATGGCAACGCCCCGGGTAAGCGACATGACCAACGCTACGGTGCCGCCAACGACTGCGGCAATTGCGAGGAGTTGTCGGGCTTTGGAGGCGGATGCGATGTTCAGCCCTCCTATTCCCATCAAGCAAAGCGACATGATCGAGAACACCGCAGCGTTGCCTGCGCCACCCTCCGAGCGAACGCCGGACAGTCCCGATTGTATGAGCGCCAGGAAAGCCGCGATCACGGCGCCGACAGCGGCACCGATGAGATAAGGCGAAAGAAGATCAATGCCCTTGGTGGCCCTTAGCCTGGGAATGACAACCCAGGGCGCGAGGAACGCCAGAAGCCAAATTATAGAATGCGGGATGTCAGACCGGTTCGGGCCAATCAGGGCGGTCAGCACGATCGACGCGGCAAAAGCGGTAAACGTAACGGCCAGCACCCGGTCGGAGCGAGTCATCTCGAACTCGAACCGCTGCAACGCAAGCGAAAGAACGCCCCATACGAAGAACGAGTAGAGCATGACGGAAATCACGCTCCCGCCGACTGCTGGAAGCGCTCCCATCAGAAATATCGAAATGACGTTGTTTCGATCGATGCCGTTCTTTGGCAACGCCATACCAAGCGTTTTCGATCCGCCTAGGACACCTACGTTCACATCAAGACTTTGCAATGATTCGCCAATTCAAACGATAGTCTACTCAAAATGTGGTCGCATTGGGCGTTGAACGCACGAATGGCGTCAGGTGTGTCCCGCCATGTCGTCAAGCTTTCACAAGAGACATGTAAATCGCCGTATCGGCCTTTTAAGGGGCTGCAGCGCGAGCGCAACGATCAAGCCGTCGCTTACGCAAATTTGCACAATCATTCCTTTCGCCCACAAGGAAGCAAATTGAAAGTAACGATATTCGGAACCGGATACGTTGGTCTTGTGCAGGCCGCAGTTCTGGCTGAAACCGGCTACGATGTTGTTTGCGTAGACGTTGACCAGAGCAAGATCGAAGCCTTGCAGCGGGGCGAGATCACACTGTTCGAGCCAGGTCTGGAAAAGCTCGTTCGTGAAAACAGCGAAGCTGGAAATCTTCGTTTCACAACCAGCCCGGAGATGGGCGTGCGCGGCCGCGATGTCCAGTTCATTGCCGTCGGAACGCCATCCGGCGAGGACGGCTCGGCTGACCTGCGCCACGTCCTTGCGGTAGCCGATACCATCGCTGCGCACATGGATGATCGCAAGCTCATCGTGGTCAAATCGACGGTGCCCGTCGGTACCGGCGACAAGGTTCGCGACCAGATCGCAAGGCGACTGAAGGAGAGGGGACGCGAAGACATTGTCTTTGATGTCGTTTCCAACCCGGAATTTCTGAAGGAAGGGTCGGCGGTCGATGACTGCATGCGGCCTGACCGTATCATTATCGGTGTGTCGAGCGCCGACGCTGAGCAGTCACTGCGAGAACTCTACGCGCCGTTCAATCGCAACCGCGAAAAGATCATCGTGATGGACGTCCGCAGCGCCGAGCTCACCAAATATGCGGCCAACTGCATGCTCGCCACGCGCATCAGTTTCATGAACGAAATCGCCAGCCTGGCGGAAATGCTGGGCGCGGATATAGAGCGCGTTCGCCACGGCATCGGCTCCGATCCGCGCATCGGCTACCAGTTCATTTACCCCGGCCTAGGCTACGGCGGTTCATGCTTTCCGAAAGACGTCCGCGCCCTGATCCAGACATCGGAGGAAATCCGCTTCGGTGCGTCTGTCCTGAAGGCAGTCGAGGAGCGCAACAACCGGCAGAAGCTGGTGCTAGTTGACAAGATCACGCGGCACTTCGGCGGCGATGTTTCCGGCCGCACGTTTGCGCTGTGGGGACTGGCATTCAAGCCGAACACCGATGATATGCGCGAAGCACCTGCAAGGGCGACGATGGAGGCGCTGTGGCAAGCCGGCGCCAGTGTTCAGGCACATGATCCCAAGGCCATGAACGAGTGCCGACGCCTGTATGGCCACCGCAATGATCTCGTTTTGTGCGAGACCAAGGAAATGGCACTGCAGGGTGCCGACGCCCTGATCGTTGCCACCGAATGGAAGAGTTTCCGCGTCCCCGATTTCGGCATGATGAAGTCGGCAATGAAACAAGCGGTCATCTTCGACGGACGCAATGTCTACGATCCGGCCATCGCGACGCGGCACGGCTTCGAACTTTACAGTGTAGGCCGCAGTGCCCACAGGCCCCATCTTGGTTAGCCAGCCTTCCCCGGCCATCGACGCCGCCATACGGTTTGAATTGCCTCAGCCGCCTCTCAAGTTTTTTTGCCCGAATTGCCGTATATGTAGAAAAATCATTTCAACCTGACGGTGGAATGAGCGGGACCGACGTTGGCTGTTGGATGGGACGCGGATAGAAGACAGCCGCAGACAACTCCAAGGATGCTACGACTGCCGATCGGGCTTGGTGGCCGGCGAACAAGGGCGTACATCCGGGAAAGGAACGAACGCAGCCATGAACCTCGCGCTTACCCACCTGCAACGGCTGGAAGCAGAGGCTATCCATATTTTCCGCGAGGTTGCCGCAAACTTTTCCAAGCCGGTGATGCTCTATTCGGTGGGCAAGGATTCCTCGGTCCTTATGCATTTGGCCCTCAAGGCGTTCTACCCGGCCAAGCCTCCGTTTCCCTTCCTTCACGTCGATACGACCTGGAAGTTCCGCGAAATGATCTCTTTTCGCGATACGATGGCCAAGCAACTCGGCTTCGATCTGATCGTGCACATCAACGAGGAAGGTGTCCGCGACGGCATCAATCCGTTCGATCACGGCTCCAACACGCACACCCACATCATGAAGACGGTGGGGCTCAGGCAAGCGCTCGACAAATATGGCTTCGACGCGGCCTTCGGTGGCGCGCGCCGCGACGAGGAAAAGTCGCGCGCCAAGGAACGCATCTTTTCGTTCCGCAACGCCCAGCATGCCTGGGACCCGAAGAACCAGCGGCCGGAGATGTGGAACATCTACAACACCCGCATTTCCGCCGGCGAATCGATCCGTGTCTTCCCGCTCTCGAACTGGACCGAACTCGATATCTGGCAGTACATCCTGCAGGAAGGCATCCCCATCGTTCCGCTTTATTTCGCCAAGAAGCGGCCGGTGGTCGAGCGCGACGGCATGCTGATCCTCAAGGACGACGACCGCATGAAGCTGCGTCCCGATGAGCGCATCGAGGACAAGATGGTGCGGTTCCGCACGCTGGGCTGCTACCCGCTGACCGGTGCGATCGAATCCGACGCCGACACGCTGGAAGCGATTGTGGGTGAAATGCTGACGGCCCGCACCTCGGAACGGCAGGGACGACTCATCGACCGCGACGAATCCGGCTCGATGGAAAAGAAGAAGCGCGAAGGATATTTCTAAGCCATGCGCCATGTCTCCGCCGACAATCTGACAGCGTCCGACGATATTCGCGACTACCTCGCATCGCAGGAAAAGAAGTCGCTGTTGCGCTTCCTGACCTGCGGCTCGGTTGACGACGGCAAGTCGACGCTGATCGGTCGCCTGCTTTCCGACACCAGGCAAATCTTCGAGGATCAGCTTGCAGCGCTTGAGCGCGATTCACGCAAGCACGGCACCACCGGCGACGATGTCGACTTCGCGCTTCTGGTCGATGGCCTCGAGGCCGAACGCGAGCAGGGCATCACCATCGACGTTGCCTACCGTTTCTTTGCCACGCCGAAGCGCAAGTTCATCGTTGCCGACACGCCCGGCCACGAGCAGTACACGCGCAACATGGCAACAGGTGCCTCGACCGCCGATCTCGCCATTGTGCTTGTCGATGCGCGCCAGGGCATTCTGCGCCAGACCCGACGCCATTCGGTCATCGCTTCGCTGCTCGGCATCAGGCACATCGTACTGGCCGTCAACAAGATCGACCTTGTCGATTTCGACAAGGCCGTTGTCGACACAATCGTCGCTGATTACGTGCAGTTCTCGCAAACACTCGGCTTCCGCTCCGTCGCGGCCATTCCGATGTCCGCCCGCTATGGCGACAACGTCAGCAAGCGCTCGGAAAACATGGCTTGGTACGATGGGCCAACGCTGATCGAACACCTCGAGACCGTCGTGGTCGACGATGTGGCAAACGAACTGCCGTTCCGCTTTCCGGTGCAGTATGTGAACCGGCCCAATCTCGATTTTCGCGGCTTTGCCGGAACGATTGCCTCGGGGTCGATTGCCAAGGGCGACGAGGTCGTGGTCGCCAAGTCGGGCACCTCGGTCAACGTCAAGCGCATCGTCGCGCATGGCGGCGATCTTGAGAGTGCGGTTGCCGGGCAGGCGGTGACGCTGGTCCTTGATGAGGAGGTCGAGGTTTCGCGCGGCAATCTGCTGGTTGCTCCATCCGCGCGCCCGCAAGTGGCGGATCAGTTTGCCGCCAACATCGTCTGGTTCGATGAACAGGCTCTGTTGCCGGGGCGTTCCTACATTCTGCGCACCGAGACCGATCAGGCGAGCGCGACAGTCACCGATCTCAAATATCGGCTCAATATCAACGACTTCGCGCAAGAGGCGGCGAAGTCGCTGGGGCTCAACGAAGTCGGCGTCGTCAACATTTCGACCCGCTCGCCGATTGCCTTCGATCCGTTCGCCGAGAACCGTTCGACCGGCGCGTTCATCCTGATCGACCGCATCACCAACGCGACTGTTGGTGCCGGCATGATCCAGCATTCGCTGCGCCGCGCCGACAACATCCATTGGCAGTCGCTTGATGTCGACAAGCGCGCCCGCGCGGCGTTGAAGGGCCAGCGCCCCGCCGTGTTCTGGTTTACCGGCCTCTCCGGTTCGGGCAAGTCTACGATTGCCAACCTGCTCGACAAGAAGTTCCATGCCACCGGCCGCCACACCTACATTCTTGACGGCGACAATGTCCGTCATGGCTTGAACCGCGACCTCGGCTTTACCGATGCCGACCGCGTCGAAAACATCCGGCGTGTGGCGGAAGTCGCCAAGCTGATGGCCGATGCGGGCCTGATCGTCATCGTCTCGTTCATTTCGCCGTTCAAGGCCGAGCGGCGTCTGGCACGGGAATTGATGTCCGGCGAATTCGTCGAGGTGTTCGTTGACACGCCGTTCGAGGAATGCGCCAAGCGTGACCCGAAAGGTCTGTACGCACGGGCGCTCAAAGGTGAGATCAAGAACTTCACCGGTGTGGACTCGCCTTACGAATCGCCCGAGAACCCGGAGATACACCTGAAAACCCTTGGACGGACGCCCGAGGAAATGGTGGAGATGGTGGAACGGTGGCTGATTGAGCGCGACATTGCCCAGGACCAGTACGACAGCGGTGCCGGAATCTGACGACAGAGCCATCCTCGCAATCTTCGAGCAGCTGGCCCTCGAGGCAGGTCGCGAAGTCATGCGCGTCTACCACGCGGGCTGCAACGTCGACAGCAAGGCCGACAGCACGCCTGTAACCGAAGCCGACCGCGCCGCCGAAAAAATCATTCTGGCCGGGTTGCGGGCTGCCTTTCCCGACATTCCCTGCGTGGCCGAGGAAGAGGCTGCCGCAGGCATCTTGCCCGATCGTCTGGGGCAAGCCTTTTTCCTCGTCGATCCGCTTGATGGAACAAAGGAATTCGTTAAGCGCCGCACCGATTTCACCGTCAATATCGCGCTTATCCGCAATCGTGTGCCGGAAATCGGCGTCGTGTTCGCGCCTTGCACGGGCCGGTTCTTTTGCGGAAGGCCGAACCATGCCGAGGCGCTTTGGGTCAGCGAGGATTTCGTTGTCGTCGCTCGCCAGCCCATTTTCGCGCGGGAGCCCACCCTGCCTTTGGCGGTCGTCGCCAGTCGGTCTCACAACACGCCTGAAACCGAAGCCTATATCCGCAGTCTGGGCGCAGCCGAGATCGTGTCGGTCGGCTCGTCCCTGAAATTCTGCCTGGTTGCCGCCGCCGAGGCCGACGTCTATCCGCGTTTCGGACGCACCATGGAGTGGGACACCGCCGCCGGCGATGCCGTGCTGCGGGCGGCAGGCGGCATGACGCGCAAGCTCGATGGTTCGCCATTGACGTATGGCAAGCGCAATCAGGACCACGACGAGGATTTCGCCAATCCCCATTTCATCGCCAGCGGAGCCCCGAAGATTTCGTAAAGTCGGGGATCGCCAGCGCAGCCACTATGGCCGGAATGGGGTTCCCTTCGGCTTCGTCATCCTCGGGCAAGCCTGAGCGTAGCGAAAGGCGCGACCCGATGATCCATGCCGTGAGGTTCACTGTGGAAGGGGCGGCTCAGAATGAGGAGCATTCTTTTGCGCCTTTTGCGCACTGCCGTTTGGTCACGGCATGGATCCTAGGGTCTCCGCAACGGCCTTCGGCCTGC
>NZ_JBMDKS010000059.1:0-6149 GCF_057809835.1 Mesorhizobium sp. FG116 | reverse complement strand
GAAGCCCGGATCGATCTTCTCGATCTGGTCGCAGAGGAGTCGGGTCAGGCGCCGGGCATCGCGTACCGGCTGCGCCGTGCCGACGCGTACCGCCTCGACGCGGGCGTCGACGCGATGGCAGACGAGATCGAGGCGGCGGGCGCCGAGGCCCTTTTCCTCGAGCGCGGCGCAAAGCTGGTCGGTGAGCTTGCCGATGTAGCGGGCAATCGTCTCGGCAGCGCCGATGGGTTCCGCGAAGGCCCGCCGCACCTCGATCAGATCCGCTGGCCGGATCGGCTCGATCGGCTCGGCAACTTCGCCGAGCGCCTGGTTGAGCCGGCGCGCTAATTCGGGGCCGAAGCGTAGCGTCAACGGCGCGCGCTGCTGCACCAGCAAATCGCGCACACGCTCGAAGCCGAGGACCCGGAGATCGGCCGCCATCCCAGGCGGCAGGCGGAGTGCCGCGAGCCGCAGCGGATCGAGCACCGCCGCGCCATGTCTCGGCGGCGCGATGACTATAGGATTGGCGGCGAACCGGGCGAGCGCATGGGCCGCGCCCCAGGTGTCCGCCACCGCGGCGCGCGCGGTGACACCTGACATGGCGAGCCGACCGATCAGGGTTTCGATCATGGCCGCTTCACCGCCATGCAGATGGTCGGCGCCGGTCGAGTCGATCACGATGCCGTCCGGCGGATCGGCCGCGACGATCGGCGAGACGCGCTGGAGCACCCACAGCGCCAGCCGTTCCAGCGCCTCGGCATCGGCAACGGGATCGGCGTCCATGGTGATCAGGCCGGGTACCAGGATCTGGGCCTTGGTCGCGGGCATGCCGGGGCGCAGCCCAGCGGCTCGGGCGGCGGCATCCGCTGCCGTGATCACCCGCCGGTTCCCGTCCCGGCCGATCATCACCAGCGGCGCCTCAGTCGGAGGCGCGGCGTCGCCAGCCGTCCGCCGCAGCCGGTCGGTCGCCCAATCCGGCAGGTAGAGCGAGACGACCCGTCTCATCGCAAGCCTCCAACTCGATATCAGCACTCTCGCCCGCCTTGGCGCGGATCAGTTCGACAAGCCAGCGATGGCGGCCCACGCCCGGAACCGGCAGCGGCTCGGACGGAAGGACGGAGACGCGCCAGCGCGTCATGGCGGCGGTCGGCGCGCCGAAGTCGGACGCATCGCTGTGCCGACGCCAGCGGCGCAGCGCGATTCCGATAGACCCGGTGCCTTCGGCCGCAAGCTGAAGCCGGCGCGAAGCGGTCATCGGCAGCCGGGCGATCTCGCCGACGACGGCGCCTAGCCCGCCATGACGAAGACCTTCCTCCATACAGGCCAGGATGGCCTTGTCGTCGCCGGCCTCGACATAGACGACGCGGTCGGCGGCAAGGCCCGCCTGCGCGAGCGCCGGAGCGAAGAGGTCCGGCTTGGCGATGCACCAGAGGGTCTTGCCGGTCGTGCGCCCGGCGATCCCGGCGACGAACAGAGCTGCCGCCGCGCAGTCGATCGCGCCGTTGCCGCCGCCGGCGACTTCATGCAGCGCGCCGCGTGCCAGTCCGCCGCCCGGAAGCCGCGAATCGATTTCGGGGAGCCCGAACGGAAGCACCGATTTCGCGCGCCGGAACCGCCCTTCGAGGCGGGCGATCCGCTCTCGAAGCTCGATAAGAGTTGAATGGGGCGCCGAGGCACGCATCTATCCCTTGAAAGCTGTTCTGGTCGTGGTATGTTCTATGTTTGTTCTCATCCTGACAAAGAGTCAACGGACTCGTTGGAACGGGATGAATGCCGAAGCGGGACCGCGGCGGCGTGCGCGTCGGGAGAAACGGCCGGAACCGTCCGGCCTTGTAATTTCGCGTTCGATTCCAATCTCAATGAGAGACAAAAAAGAGAACAGGCATGGCGGCTTTTCAGGTCAGGATCGCGTATCTCACGCCGTTGAAGCGATCGCGGCATTATTTCCATCAGCTTGTGCTGGCGGCCGACCGGCAGGGCGCACTTGCGGAAGGTCGCACGCTGCTCAAGAAAAGGTCTCCGGAGGCGCGCATCGTTCATGCGGCCGCCAATCTGCGTCCCGACAGCAAGGATGCAGAGGCTGCGATCCGGGCCGGATGGCGATACCGCGACGGATGGTGGTCCCGGCCGATCCGCGCCGGCGACGATCTGGCGGCGATCGCTGTTCATGGTTTCGCCGACGGCAAGGCGATCAACGCACGCAGCACCGCCGGCTGTGTCGATATCGACCGTCACGCCGAGCGAATGGCCGCGTGACGGCGGAATACCAGGACAGCGCTATCGCCACCTCCCGCGCATCTTCGTCTTGAGATCTATCCAGACCTCGGGCTGCGGTGCCCTGCCGGGCGCGTCCGATGGCGGCGGCCAGGAAATCTGTTCGAAGCGGTCGAGGATGTAGTCGGGAATAAACCGCGTGCGCGATGCGTAGACATGCCGGTCTCCCCGCGCCGACTGCCCGCTGACATAGAAGCGCTGCGGGGTGACCAGATGCAGCGAATCCTTCGCCCGCGTCATGGCGACATAGAGCAGCCGGCGTTCCTCTTCGAGATCGTCGCGCTCGCCGACCGCCAGGTCGATCGGAATACAGCCATCGACGGTGTTGAGCAGGAACACCTTCGTCCACTCCTGGCCCTTGGCAGAATGGATCGTGAGCAGGATGAGATAGTCCTCGTCGAGGTGCGGCGATGCGCTCGGCGTGTCATCTCCGAGGCGGCCCGGCGAGAAAAAGTCATGAGAAGGATGCGTCGAGGATCGGCGCCCTTCACGATCAGGTGCGCGACCCTGTGCGCCAAGGTATTGGTCTTGCCGGACCCGGCGCCTGCGATGATCAGCAGCGCCTCCGCAGCCGAACCTTCGCCGTGGACCACGGCGGACCGTTGCTCGGCGTTGAGGCTGGCAAGGTAGTCGTTTGGCTCTGGGGCGGCCACGGTCGAATCAAGGACAGCGAGGTTCATTGCGCGAATGAATCGTGTTTCCGTTTCGTTCGCAACAAGGATCGGACGGCGCCGTGCGCGTGCTCTGTCGAAAACGTTCTCGGTCCGATGTGCTCTTTCATCTTGCGCTTGTTGAATGGCCCTGGGCCGACCGAGCCGCGCAGCTTGTCTTTGGTAGACGACTTGGTCGCCTTCACATTGGCGACCTCTTCTGCTGCAATCACAACGCTCATAACCCAAAGTTGTGGGGATTCCCGAGAATTTCGGAAGTGTGAGATTTTTGTCTTTCTGCGAATATCGGGGCACGGCTGGCAGGAAACGAACCCACCATGGACCGGCATTATCGCGACAACCGCAAGATCGATCCGACCCGCGGCGCGGCGCTCGCCGACGGCTCCGCCAACGACATGGACCGGATGGAGATCGGGCCGACCATCCTCGCTTACGACGAGTGGGCCGCAGCCGGCTTGCAACTGCCCGACCTGCCCCGGATGCGCGAGTATCGCTGGAAGCGGCTTGTTCAGTTCATGCAGGCCAGGGACTATGGCGGGCTCCTGCTGTTCGATCCGCTTAACATCCGCTACGCCACGGACAGCACCAACATGCAGCTGTGGAATACCCACAACCCGTTCCGGGCGGTCCTGATCTGCGCCGACGGCTACATGGTCATCTGGGACTACAAGAACGCGGTCTTCCTCACCGAGAACAATCCGCTGATCCGGGAACGGCGAAGCGGCGCCAGCATGTTCTACTTCGACCGCGGCGACAAGCTGGACGAAGCGGCCGATACATTCGCCAACGAAGTCCGGGAGTTGATGCAGCTCCATTCGGGGACCAACAAGCGGCTCGCCGTCGACAAGATCATGATCCACGGGTTGAGAAGCCTCGATGCCCAAGGCCTCGGGGTGTTTCCCGGCGAGGAGCTTACCGAGAAGGCGCGCGCCGTCAAAAGTCCGGACGAAATCCTGGCCATGCGCTGCGCCGTGCATGCCTGCGAGAAGGCGGTCGGCGAGATGGAGCGCGCGGCGCGAACCGGCATCCCTACAGGCGGGATGTCCGAGGACGACATCTGGGCCGTCCTGCATGCCGAAAACATCCGCCGGGGCGGGGAATGGATCGAGACCCGCCTGCTGGCGTCAGGCCCCCGCACCAATCCGTGGTTCCAGGAATGCGGCCGCGGATCGTTCAGGAGAACGAGATCGTCGCCTTCGACACCGATCTGATCGGCTCCTACGGGATATGCGTCGACATTTCGCGCACATGGTGGATCGGCAACGAGAAGCCGACTAACGAGATGGTCTATGCCATGCGCCACGCGCACGAGCATATCGTGACGAATATGGGGCTGCTGGCGCCGGGGGTGAGCTTCAAGGAACTGGTGTTCGGCGGCCATCATCTGGACGGCGTGTTCCAGAAGCAGAAATACGGGGCGAAAATGCACGGCGTCGGCCTGTGCGACGAATGGCCGTTGATCACCTATCCTGACCGCTATGACGATGGTGCGTTCGAATACGTCCTCGAACCTGGTATGGTCGTCTGCGTGGAGGCCTTGGTCTCGCCGGAAGGAGGCAGCTTCTCCATCAAGCTCGAGGATCAGGTCCTTGTCACGGAAACCGGCTACGAGAATCTGACGAGCTATCCGTTCGACCCCGCTCTGATGGGTGAGTGAGGCGTCTTCAACGACGATCGGGGCATTACGCTAAGCTCGCGCAGGCAGCGCTCGCCGCCCCCTTCGCTCTCGGAAATCGATCAGGGCGACCCGGTCTAGCCGGGCCGCCCCGTGCTCGGTCCTGGGCGGCATCGGAAGGGGTCAGGCGTCTTCCTTGAGCCAGACCTTGCCGTAGTCGCGCTCGAACGTGGGGTGCATCCTGTCGTTCTGCACGGCCTTGGTGAAGTGGCAGTAGAGCTTGCGCCAGTAGGGCTGGATGATGATGCCGGACTCCTGCAGGATCTGCTCGATGTCCTTCATCAACTCCTTACGCTTGGCGGTGTCCGGAACGGCAAGGGCTGCATTGATCTTCGCATCCCAGTCAGGGTTCGACCAGGCGGACTCGTTCCACGCCTCGCCCGTGCGGTAAGCCACCGCCAGCACCTGAACGCCTAGAGGCCGCATGTTCCAGTTCGTGGTGGAGAGGGGATACTTCGTCCAGTCGTTCCAGAAGGTCGATCCGGGCAGCACGGTGCGTTTTACCTTGATGCCGGCGTCGCGCCATTGCGCCGCGATGGCATCGCCGGTGTTTTTCTGCCAGTCTTCGTCGACGGTAATCAGCTCATGCTCATAGTCGGCTTTGCCGGCCTCTTGCAGCAGGGCCTTGGCTTTCGCCGGATCGCGCTGGATTTTCGGAAGCTCGTAATACTCTGGATGGATCGGGGCGACGTGATGGTTCTCGGCAATGGTTCCAGCACCTCCATAGCCGAGCTGCAGGATGGTCGGGTTATCACAGGCCAGTTGAAGGGCCTGGCGCACCTTCTGGTCGTCGTAAGGCTTATTGGCGACATTGGTCCGGCACACGATCGTGGCGGCCGTCACCACCTCCGACTTTACCAGATCCATTTTGTCTAGCACGGAGACATACTCGGCGGTCGTCTCGAAATTGGTGTGCACCTCGCCAGACTCAAAGGCGCTGACCATCGCTGACGGGTCCGTGCCGTAGTCGATGAACTCGATGCCGTCGAGAAACACCTCGCCGTCCCACCATTTGTTGTCAGTGCGTCGCTTGAAGGTTACCTTTGCGCCCACATCGTAGGACACCAGCTCGAACGGCCCCGTGCCGATCGGGCAGGACTTGAAGTTGGCGCCTTTCTCGTCAAAGGTCTTGTGCACCAGCAGGCCGGGATAGTCGCACAGGTTCGGGATAAGGGCGATATCCGGCTTGCTGAGCTTGAGCTTGACCGTCATGTTGTCGACCCGGGTGACGGCGCTCTCGTCGAGCTTGTCGTCCTTCACCAGACTGCCGAGCCGCCCGGGCATCGAATTGCCTTCCGCCTTCTTGTCAGCCCATCGCTTCAGGTTGAAGATCACGTCGTCGGCCGTGAAGGCGTCGCCGTTCGACCATGCCACGCCCTTGCGCACATGCAGCGTATATTCCGTCGCGTTCTCATTCACGTCCCAGCTTTCGAGCAGGTACGGGCGGAACGTGTAGTCGGCCGTATATTTCACCAGCGGTTCCAGCGCCTGGCGCTCGGCGTTCGAGATTTCGTTCCAGTCCGCCGTTCGCGGATCCTTGGGGTCCTTGA
>NZ_JBMDKS010000058.1:0-6234 GCF_057809835.1 Mesorhizobium sp. FG116 | reverse complement strand
CTTGTCAGGTCGGACTATCTCGCGCGGAGCCCCTGCACGTCACCGATCGTGAAGTTCGACTATTTTCACAAGGACAGCTAATATACGAACTGGTCGCAGACGGGGGCGGCCAGCGGGGGCGGCGGAACATGAAGCCCGAGCGCATCTATGAATTCGCGGGCCATACGCTCGATCTCGGTCGCGGCAGGTTCCAGCGAGGTCATGAGGATATCGCCTTACGCCCGAAATCCTTGGCGCTCCTGACCTATCTTCTCGAAAATCCCGGAAGGGTCATTGAGAAGGAGGAACTGATCGGCGCGCTCTGGCCGAACTCGATCGTGACCGACGATTCGCTCAGCCAGTGCCTGAAGGACGTCCGCTCGGCCCTCGGCCCAGCGGCCGAGGGGCTTATCCGTACCGTGCCACGGCGCGGTTACTTGATGGACGCCGGCCAGGTGCGAAGCCGCAGTCGGCTTCCCGCCCGGCAATCGGAAAAGCCATCGATCGCCGTGCTGCCTTTTCGGCCGCTGGCCGATGACCGCGAACACCACTGGTTCGCGGAAGGGGTGGCCGACGATATTGCGACCGCGCTGACGCGAAGCCGCCAACTGACCGTGGTGTCTCGGCTCGCCGAGCCGTTGCCATCGCCGTCTGCGGCCGCGGTCACGGAGACGCTGGACGTGCACTATACAGTCGACGGCAGCGTGCGGCTGGCGGGGGACCGCCTGCGTGTATCCGCCCGGCTGGTCGATTGGCCTTCGGGCACGATCCTATGGGCGGACCGCTTCGACCGCTTCCTGAGCGACGTCTTCGCCATCCAGGACGAGATCACCGAAGCGATCGTGCGGCATCTTGAACTGGAACTCCTACCGGAGGAGAGGCAGGCGCTGCAGCTCTCCCGCACCGAAAGCATGGAAGCCTACACCTATTATCGTCACGGCTGGCAGTTGGCGCGGCACTGGACCAAGACCTACCTGATCGTCGCACGCCGCATGTTTGTCCAGGCGGCCGAGCTCGATCCCACCTTCGCGCGCGCCCATTCGGCGGCCGCCCTGTGCGATTGCTTCCTGCTGAGATGGTTCGCCAGCAGCGAGACTCCGGGTGCCATCCTCATTATGGCGGAAAAGGCGCTGGCGCTCGATCCGAACTTGGCCGAGGCGCAGGTGGCCCGCGGGCTTGCCCTGCAGCGGCTGAGCCGCACGGACGAAGCACGAACCGCATATGCAACGGCATCGACTCTCGACCCGGCTTGCTACGAGGCGCGCCTGTTCGCAGGTCATCTCGCCTGGCTGAACGGCCAACGCGACCTTGCCAAAGAGCAGTTTATCGAAGCGGCGCAATTGCGCCGGGACGATTATCTCGGCCCTTATTTCATTCTCGGCGTCACGGACAGGGGCACTTCCGAGCAAGAGCGATGGGTCCGGCTCGCCCTGGATCTGGTCGAGCGTGCAGCGGTGCTGCAACCGGAGAATCCCGCGCCGCTGTCACGCGGCGCTATCGTGCTCGGCTTGCTCGGCGAATTTTCACGGGCACTTTCGTGGATCAAGCGTGCCGTGACGCTCGATCCGGACGATCCAGTAACGTGTTACAATGCCGCGGTAGTTTTCTCGGTCGTCGGCGAACAGGATACGGCCTTGCGCTTTCTCGAAACCTATGTGCGGCAAAGCGCGGCGGACATGGTCGACCTGATCCGCAACGACAGGGAACTTGACGGCCTCCGCAGTCACCCCGCATACGAAGCGCTGATCGCGAGAGGATGGCAACCGCGCTCCCTCGAACTGGACGGCGACGAAGGGGAAGGACCGTCCGTGAGATGACCGGGGACCACGTTGGCGACTTGGCTAATCGCATAAGGATCGCCGGCTGCAAGGTAGGCTACGCTCGAGAACGCTTTGGCGAAGTCCGCTCCCTTATCCGCCCTGCCGTGGGCGGAATAGGCGAACCCGCCAACCCCCGTAGCCCTATCGCTGCCAAAAATGCTGCGTCCGGGATGTCCGAGTGTCGGCATGAGCGGATGTGAAGCAGTCGATAGGCGCTGGTTGTCCTTGCTGCGGCGATAATTCGACGTCGATCATCACTTAACTATTCCACTAGTTTGATTTTCTCGCGCGTGATCGCTGCGGTCAGGTGTCGAAGCCGGCGAGGAGAAAAAAGGCGAGCACGAGCGCACCGGCGCCTCCGCAGATCGCGCTGAACACGAGCGGCGCCGCGGATCCTTTCCTGTTGCCGGGATCGAGCATGGCCGTTCGCGGCTCCGCGGGATTGTAGTGCACAACCACGGGCTTGCCGGACGGGAAGGCGGCGACCGCCTTCTCGGCCTGCTCGCGCTGTCCGTAGATCGGAATCCACTCGCCGAGTGCGTTTGTGCCGACGTAACTGCGTTCACCGACCAGATACCGATATCGCACGTCGGCACGATACCGCTTCTTGATACGGAGTGTCTCATCGTCGGGATCGCCACCCTTGGACTCGATCGTCTCCTTGATCACCGCTGATTTGGTAATCGTGCCTTCGACGGCGGGCCACAGCGCCGCGGCGTGGGCTTTCCGTTGGCTATCGAGAAAAGTCGCGATGCCGGCGGTGGCCGCTGCCAAAGCGAGAATTGGCAGCGCGAACGCAAAAAGCGGCACGCCGTGCGCGGCATAGATCACCTTCCCGGCAAAGGCATGGATGACGAGGAAGAGGGCAGCAAGACCGGAGACCAGGGTGTATCCGAACTGGGCGATGAGGCCATCCTTTCGGGCAGGCTCGAGCATCGCATCTTTGGGATTGTGTGGATCGTAATGGACATCGACTTGCGCGCCCACCGGATATCGCGCCGTGAGCGCTTCGGCGTGGGCGCGCACCATCGGAATGCGGTCGCGCGAATTGACGGCATCGCTCTCGAAGGGCAGCGCGCCGACGCGATAGCGATATCGGATCGTCGCCGTGACATCGGCTCGGTCGTCGGATGTATGCGTGGGCGGCAATATGACGTCCGATGCGAGGATATCACCCGTCGTGACGGGCCAGCTCTCGCGGGATTTTTGGGCGCGATGCTGACGACACAAAGAATAGACCGCGGAAAGGAACAGGACCACAGTGACCACGGCCGCGATCGTGGTCCACATCGATTGGGTTGGATTGAACATGGTTTTCCTCAGAGTTGTGGGCAAACCACCAACCCGGCCCGGGATTGAGATGCTTGATTTGCCTGCCCCGGCGGCATCGCCGCCCTGAAATCTGGCTGTTACGATAACAGGGCTTGCGGCACCCGGCTTGGGCTGGGCGACACTGTGAATTAAGCCGGACGGCAGTACTTTATTGCCAAGATGACAGGCCGGGAGTCTCTATGCCGGAACGCTAAATAATTGCTTCCGAATAGCCCAAGAGATATTTTTTCAGGCGCTGTATTGTGGTGCTTGTGGAAGGCACAGGGGGCGACGCGCCGTTGGCGAGGGGAAATTCAGGAGTCCATCAGTTTTCGACCGACGACTTTCCGGACCGCGACAAGGCCTCGGTCTGGCGGGAGCATTTCGGCGACGCCATTGCAAAGATGGATATGACGGTGCTGGGCGACGAACCGTTCCGTTGCGTCTCGCAGATCAGAACCCTTCCTGACCTGACGATCTGGTCCTGCGCGATCACCGAATCCGAGGTCCGACGTACCCGGGCGCATGTCGCCGATGGCGACGACAGCCTGGTGTTGGCTATCATGCGTAAAGGCCGGTCCGCCGTCACGCAAGCCGGGCGCGAGGCGGTCTTCGGAAACGGCGACGCCTTGCTCTGGGCCACAGACAAATCCGGCGTCTATCGCAATCTAAGCGCGGTGGAACTGCTTTGCCTCAAACTTCCCAGACGCGGGTTGATGTCGACGGTGACGCGTCTCGATACGATGATGATGACGACGATTCCCGCCTCGAGCGAAGCGCTTAGACTGCTGACGAGCTATGTTCGCGTTCTTAACGACGATCCCGCCCCCCTGACACCGGAATTACAGGCGCTGAGCGCTGCCCATATCCACGACCTCGTGTCTCTGGCTCTGGGCGTGGCGCGCGAAGCCTCCGTGATCGCTCGATCGCGGGGCCTGCGGGCTGCACGTCTCTACCGCGTCAAAACTGATATCATCGCAAATCTAGGCAAAGCCGAGGTCAACGTTGACGACCTGGCGGTTCGTCACGGAATCTCCCCGCGCTATATCCGGACCCTCTTCGACGATGACGGCACCACCTTCTCGGATTTTCTGCGTGAGCAGAGATTGCGGCGGGCCCGGCGTCTGTTGTCCGATCCCGCTTCCGCCGAACGCAACATCGGCAGGATCGCCCATGATTGCGGGTTCAGCAGCGTGCCTTATTTCAACCAGGCGTTTCGCCGCCGCTACGGCATGACGCCGTCCGATGTACGTGCCGCAACGAAGAGCTCCTCATGAGCGACTTTCGCTTTTCGACGAAGCAGTTTCATGAACGCGATGCGATTGCTTCCTGGCGCGAGATCTTCGGCCAGACCATCGCCAACCTTGACATGGAGCCCGCAAAGGACCGGCCTTTTCGCGGGGAAGCCTTCGTTCGCAGCCTGCCGGAATTGTCTATCGGACTGGTCTCGACGACGGCCAACCGGATCACGCGCACCAGAACACTGATTCAGGATAGAAACGACGACGTGATTCTCGGGATCATGTTGAAAGGGCGTGCCGAGATTTACCAGGAGAAGTTTGGCGAGGTTGTCGTGGATCAGGGCGATGCGGTCGTTTGGTCGAACGAGACGCCCGGACATAGCTTCTACGACGAGCCGATCGATTTTCTATCGATCGCGATCCCGCGCAGCGCGCTCCTGCCGCATCTGTTGCACCCTGATAAGGCGGCGCCGGCTGTCATCAGGGGCGACAACCGCATACTACGCCTGCTGGCCCTCTACGTGCAGTCGATGCAGAAGATGAACATGCCTGCCAGCGTGCAGTCGATCGCGTCCATGCATGTTCGCGATCTCGTCGGTACGCTGCTCGGGCCGAAAAGCGATGCCGCGGCGCGCCGGGGTGTGTTCGACGCGAGGTTGCGCGCGATCAAGATCGATATCGCGACCAATCTCACCAGTCCCAACCTCACCATCAGCGCGATCGCGGCACGCCATCACCTGTCGGACCGTTCGATCAGGACGCTATTCAACTACGAGAACACGACGTTCTCGGATTTCGTCCTTGGAGAAAGGTTGGCGCTCACGCATCGGCGTCTGAGTGATCCGGATTTTGCCGGTTACACAATCAGTGCCATTGCAGTCGAATCCGGCTTTGGCGACATTTCCTACTTTAACAATGCGTTTCGGCGTCGCTATGACTGCAAGCCAAGCGACGTGCGCGCCATGGCGCGAGCCTCTCAATAGAACTCTCTGATCACGGTCCTCTCCGTTCTAGCTGTGGAGCCTCAATAGGTTGTCCTGATCGAAGCCGAGGCGGCTGATGGGTGGTTTTGATTGTAAGCTGCCATGCGGCCTGTGCCAATTGTAGCGATGAAGCCAGCGTGGCAGTTCGGCGGTGCGCTCATGAGATGTGTTGTAGGCCCGGGCGTAAGCCCATTCGCGCAGGCTCGTCTGAATGAAGCGCTCGGCCTTTCCATTGGTCCTGGGCGTGTACGGCCTAATGAATATCTGACGCAGACCCAGACGCTTGCAGGCAGTCCGGAAAGCTTTTGACCGGTAGCAGGAGCCGTTGTCGGTCATCACGCGCTGCACTTTGATGCCGAGGCTGGCGTAGTAAGCGATGGCAGCTTCGAGGAAGATGACAGCGCTCTCCTTGCGCTGGTCGGGCATGACTTGGACGAAAGCGACGCGCGAGGCATCGTCGATGCAGACGTGGACGAACTCCCAGCCGATGCCGAGATGGCGGTTGACCGCGCCAGGATATCGCCCGGTGATGCGGTGCCCCACAGAGCCGATCCGGCCGAGCTTCTTGATGTCGAGATGGATGAGTTCACCGGGATGCTCGCGCTCATAGCGGCGCACCGGCTCGGCCGGCTCCAGGTCTTTCAGTCGCGATAGGCCGACGCGTGCCAGCACCCGGCTCACCGTCGCCTCAGACACGCCGGTTTCGCTGGCGATGTGCTTGCCGGTCAGGCGCTGCCGGCGCAGCGCAGCGATCTCGTCCGCTACTGCGGCTTCGGTTTGCTTCGGGCTTGTCTTCGGCCGCGAGGAACGATCGATCATGCCGGCGCTTCCCTCGACCCGGAAGCGCTCCGCCCAGCGCGCCACCTCCTTCGCAGTCACTCCGTATGTCCGCGCCGCGTC
>NZ_JBMDKS010000057.1:0-6356 GCF_057809835.1 Mesorhizobium sp. FG116 | reverse complement strand
GCGTGGCGATGAATAAGCATATCCATCTCTTCGTCATCCTAGGGCGGAGCAGGCCAAAGGCCGTCGCGGAGACCCTGGGATCCATGCCGTGACTAAACGGCAGTGTGGAAGTGATGCAGAATTGCCCCGATGCAAAAGGCGGCGCAGAAGCGCCGCCCTCGACCGTCAGCCCATCGCCTTCTGCAAATTCTCGTCCACCTTGTCGAGGAAGCCGGTGGTGGACAGCCAAGGCTGGTCCGGACCGATCAGCAGGGACAGGTCCTTGGTCATGAAGCCGCTCTCGACGGTGTTGATGCAGACCCGCTCAAGCGTTTCGGAAAAGCGCTTCAAGTCGGCGTTGTCGTCCAGCTTGGCGCGGTGCGCCAATCCACGTGTCCAGGCAAAGATCGAGGCGATCGAATTGGTCGAGGTTTCCTGGCCCTTCTGGTGTTGGCGGAAGTGACGGGTAACGGTGCCGTGCGCCGCTTCGGCTTCCACCGTCTTGCCGTCCGGCGTCATCAGCACGGAGGTCATCAGGCCGAGCGAGCCGAAGCCCTGCGCCACCGTATCGGACTGGACGTCGCCGTCATAGTTCTTGCAGGCCCAGACATAGCCGCCCGACCATTTCAGCGCGGAAGCCACCATGTCGTCGATCAGGCGATGCTCGTAGGTGATCTTCTTTTCCTTGAACGCGTCCGCGAATTCCTGCTCGTAGACTTCCTGGAAAATATCCTTGAAGCGGCCGTCATAGGCTTTCAGGATCGTGTTCTTGGTCGACAGATAGACCGGATAGCCGCGCAGCAGGCCATAGTTCAGCGACGCGCGGGCGAATTCACGGATCGACTCGTCAAGATTGTACATGGCCATGGCGACGCCGGCGCCGGGTGCATCGAACACGTCATGCTCGATCACCTTGCCGTCTTCGCCGACGAACTTGATCGACAGCTTGCCCTTGCCGGGGAAGCGGAAATCGGTGGCCTTGTACTGGTCGCCGAAAGCATGGCGCCCGACGATGATCGGCCTGGTCCAGCCCGGCACCAGGCGCGGCACGTTCTTCATGATGATCGGCTCGCGGAAGATCGTGCCGCCGAGGATGTTGCGGATGGTGCCGTTAGGCGACTTCCACATCTTCTTGAGCTTGAATTCCTCGACGCGGCCTTCATCGGGCGTGATGGTGGCGCATTTCACGCCGGCGCCGTACTTCTGGATTGCGTGGGCGGCGTCGATCGTCACCTGGTCGTTGGTGGCGTCGCGATGTTCGACACCGAGATCGTAGTAATCGAGGGTCAGGTCGAGATAGGGGTGGATCAGCTTGTCTTTGATGAACTGCCAGATGATGCGCGTCATCTCGTCGCCGTCGAGTTCGACGACTGGGTTCGCCACCTTGATCTTCGCCATGAAAAGTGCCTCGTTTCTGGAAATCTGGACGGCCATGCCGAAGGGATTGGCCGAGAATGAAGCCCGTATATCAAAGCCATTGTGAGCGCGCAAACGACACGAGGGCCCCTTTTCTCGGCATTTGGAAGCATGGATATGTGGACAAGGGGCTGCTTTTGACCAAGATGAAGTCAGGCTGGTCTTCGCGAGGTCTTGGAAAAGCCTTCATTTTACAAGCCGGATATGGCAGGGACGGCACCAACGCCGCATCAAGACCGTTCGCTTAACGTCATGCCTTCCAGCCAAGACCAGCAAAAAACCCCGATGGCGGGGCCTGTCATTATCCTTGTCGAGCCCCAGCTTGGCGAGAATATCGGCATGGTCGCGCGCGCCATGGCGAATTTCGGCCTGTCGGAACTGAGGCTGGTCAATCCGCGCGACGGCTGGCCGAGTGAAAAGGCTCGTGCTGCCGCAAGCCGGGCCGACCATGTCATCGATGGTACGCGCGTGTTCGATGATCTTACTTCGGCGATTTCCGATCTCAATTTCGTCTTTGCCACAACGGCACGTCAGCGCGATGGGTTCAAGAGGGTCGCAGGGCCTGTCGAGGCGGGCAGGACGCTTCGAAGCCGTTCAAGTTCAGGCCAGCGGACGGGCATCCTGTTCGGGCGCGAGCGCTTCGGTCTCAATAACGAGGAAGTGGGGCTGGCTGACGAAATCGTGACATTCCCGGTCGACCCGGGCTTTGCTTCACTTAATATTGCTCAGGCCGTGTTGTTGATGTCCTACGAGTGGATGAAATCCGGGCTTGAGGACGAAACCCAGACTAATTTTTCCGGGCCGGAAATGGCGCCTGCGACCAAGGACCAGTTGCACGGCCTGTTTGCTCATCTGGAAGCTGCGCTTGAGGCGCGTGGATATTTCCGTCCGGCGGCGAAGAAACCCAAGATGGTGGACAATTTACGCGCCGTGCTGACCCGCGCCGGCTTTGCCGAGCCGGAACTCAAAGTTCTGCGCGGGATAGTTGCCTCGTTGGACTATTTTTCGCCTAAGGAACCACGCGGCGCGGGCTATCCGAAACGCAAGGCCGAGGTCGATCGCGCTTTGCATGCAGAGGATGATCAGAACGTCTCACGGGGCGAGGGGTCGGATCGTGACTGAACAGCCGATCCTGATATTCGATTCCGGCGTCGGCGGCCTCACCGTGCTGCGCGAGGCTCGGGTGTTGATGCCGGACCGCCGCTTCATCTACGTCGCGGACGATGCAGCCTTCCCGTATGGTGCGTGGGAAGAGCCGGCCTTGCGGTCACATGTGCTCGATCTGTTCAGCGTGCTTCTGGATCGATATCGCCCGGAAATCTCGGTCATCGCCTGCAACACGGCATCAACGCTGGTGATTGATGCCTTGCGCGAGAAATTTCCCGGCCACCCTTTCGTCGGCACTGTGCCGGCGATCAAGCCGGCGGCGGAACGTACTCGCTCAGGGTTGGTTTCGGTGCTGGCGACGCCCGGCACGGTGAAGCGGCAATATACGCGCGACCTCATCCACCAATGGGCGTCAAAATGCCATGTCAGGCTGGTCGGCAGCGATCGGCTAGCGGCACTGGCTGAGCTATACATGCGCGATGGCTTCGTCGACGAAGAGGTGGTGCGCGACGAGATTGCGCCCTGCTTCGTGGAACAGGACGGCGCTCGCACCGATATCGTCGTGCTTGCCTGCACGCACTATCCGTTCCTGGTCAACCGCATGCGCAAGACTGCTCCGTGGCCTGTCGACTGGCTTGACCCTGCCGAAGCGATCGCCCGGCGCGCGCTGTCGCTGGTAGCCAAAAGCAGTGCCGAGGATTTTCGCGAGGCCAACGGCGCAGAGCCTGACCTCGCGATGTTCACATCCGGCAGGGCCGAATTTGCGACCCGCCGACTGATGCAGGGATTCGGCCTGACAATCTGATTGCCCGGCCGGCTCGGGTTAGTAGCCCAGCGTGAAGCGTTTTCCTGTATGGCGCGGGGTTTCCGCCTCGTCGAGTGTCGCCACGGCGAGGTCCTCTACAGAGACATGGCTGTCGCCGTTGGCATCCAGGACGGGTTCGTCGCCGCCGAGCCGGAACTTGCCGGTGCGTTCGCCGGGTGCCAGCATCGCCGCGGGCGAAACGAACGACCAGTCTTGCCAGTCACCTTTGCGCAAGCCTGCCAACGCGTCGCGTGCGGCGCGAGCTCCGTCTCGGTAGGCGGCCGGGAACTGCGGCGAATCGACGAACTGGCTGCCGTCCGGGGCGTGCAGGCTGCCGGCCCCGCCGATAACGATCAGGCGAACCTTGGCGGCCTTAGCTGCATCGGCAATGGCGTTGGAGCCGCCAAGATGCTTGTTGTAGATGTCGGGATCACCCCAGCCACCGTTGAATGCAGAGATAACGACATCGTGTCCTGCAAGCTGCGCCGTGAGTGCCGGGACATTGTTGACGTCCACCTGCACGGCTTTGACGTTGGCCGTGGCTTCGACCTTTGCCGGGTTACGGACCAAGGCGGTTACCGAGTGGCCGCGCGTAACGGCCTCTTTCAAAAGGGCGGAACCAACGAAACCGGTGGCGCCGATCAGGGCAATCTTCATGTCATTCTCCTGTGACTTCCGCTTTTCCTTGGCGGGTAAAATGGATATGTTTCGTAATCTGGTTACGATAGGTAACTACATAGTGCGGGAAATTTGTTCGCGGAAGAACGCATGATTTTGTGCCCAGGTTACGTAGAGGGAACTGCATGAACGCCCGGATGAAAGACACCCAATCTGCGCCGCTGCTGCATTCTTCGGCGGGGTTCGAATACGACGGCAACGGCACTTGTCCGGTACGCGACGTTCTGGACAGAGTGGGCGACACATGGAGCCTGCTGGTCATTATCAACCTTCAGGAAAAGCCGGTCCGCTTCAACGCGCTGAAGCGCGGGATTGAAGGCATCTCGCAGCGCATGCTTACGGTTACGCTCCGTTCGCTGGAGCGTGATGGCCTGATCCGCCGTACCGTGAGGCCGACCACGCCGCCCGAGGTGGAATACGCGCTGACCGAACTCGGCCAGTCGATTGCGGTGCCGATCGGCGCGCTTGGGGTGTGGGCCTCGCAAAATCGCGGTCAGATTCGGGCTGCGCGCACGGCATTCGATTCTGCCGGCTAACTTGGCAGGAAACGGAATGCGGCGGACGGTTTCCTGTCCGATAGTTGCGGCGAAGAAGACAAGGACGCCGCAATGAGCCTCGACCAGACCGTTTCCTCGCTTGACTGGACACGCATCGCAAACGCGCTCGACGAGTTCGGCGTCGCCACCACCGGGCCGCTGCTGAGCCGGATCGAATGCGAAGCCTTGCGCGATCTTTATGACGGAGACGGGCATTTCCGCAGCCGTATCGTCATGCAGCGGCACGGCTTTGGGTCGGGCGAATACAAGTACTTCGCCAATCCCCTGCCCGAGCCGATCGCAAGCTTGCGGGAAAGCTTTTACGCCCGCCTCGCGCCGCTCGCCAATGAGTGGAACCGGCGCATGGGGGTCGAGCGCCGCTATCCGGCAGAGCTCGATGCCTTCCTTGCCGAATGCCATGCCAGCGGCCAGGAAAAACCAACGCCCCTTCTGTTGCGCTACCGTGCAGGCGACTACAACTGCCTGCATCAGGACGTCTATGGCGCGAACCTTTTCCCCATCCAGCTTGTCATCTTGCTGAGTCAGCCCAGCGTGGAATTCGAGGGCGGTGAGTTGCTGCTGACGGAGCAGCGTCCGCGCATGCAGTCGCGGGCGGAGGTCGTGCCGCTCGGCATGGGTCACGGTGCGCTTTTTGCGGTCAATGACCGGCCCAAGGCGGGCACCCGAGGCGACTATCGCGTCAAGATGCGCCACGGTGTCAGCCGCATCCGCTCGGGCGAACGTTTCACGACCGGCGTGATCTTTCACGATGCCACGTGAACTGGTATGGCAGCCAAGGCTTTGCGGCGGGATTGCTTGACAACGAGCGGCCCCTCCTTTAGAGCCACGCCAACACCGGGCCGCAACGCCCGGTGGTTTTTATTGTGAATGCCGCGAAACCGGCCGGAAAGCTGTTCTGCACTTTTCATGGTTTCGTTCTACGACGTGTCCCGTGGATCGTCCGTCGCTTGGCGCGGAAGGTCCTGTCAGGTCTCGAAAAAGGAGGCCAGAGGAGGGCGCGTTTCCTTCACTCGAAACATGAGGTTTCGGGTGTATTGTTTTGAAAGGGAATGCGATGAGCAAGCGCGAATCCGCGAAATACAAAATCGATCGCCGTCTTGGCGAAAACATCTGGGGCCGTCCGAAGTCCCCGGTCAACAAGCGTGAATATGGCCCCGGCCAGCATGGTCAGCGCCGCAAGGGCAAGCTTTCCGACTTCGGCCTGCAGCTGCGCGCCAAGCAGAAGCTGAAGGGTCACTACGGCGACATTTCGGAAAAGCAGTTCCGCAAGACCTACGAAGAGGCCAACCGCCGCAAGGGCGATACGCCGGAAAACCTGATCGGTCTTCTCGAGTCGCGCCTCGACGCCATCGTCTATCGCGCCAAGTTCGTGCCGACCATTTTCGCGGCGCGCCAGTTCATCAACCACGGTCATGTCAACGTCAACGGCGTTCGCACGAACATCGGTTCGTACCGTTGCAAGCCGGGCGACGTCATCGAGGTGCGCGAGAAGTCGAAGCAGCTCGTGATCGTGCTGGAATCGGTGGCCTTGGCCGAGCGCGACGTTCCGGATTACCTCGAAGTCGACCACAACAAGATGGTCGCCACCTATGCCCGTATTCCCGGCCTGTCGGACGTGCCGTTCGCCGTCCAGATGGAACCGAACCTGGTCGTCGAATTCTATTCGCGCTGATCGGTGCTTCCAAAGTATTCGACGAGGCCGCCTTCGGGCGGCCTTTTCGTTTTTGGCAGACTTATTCGTTGCCTGACTGCCTCTTTCTCCTCGTCATCCTCGGGCAAGCCTGAGCGCAGCGAAAGGCGCGACCCGAGGATCC
>NZ_JBMDKS010000056.1:0-6848 GCF_057809835.1 Mesorhizobium sp. FG116 | reverse complement strand
GGTCAGGAGATTCCCGCCTATCATCGCATGGCATTGGCCGCTGGCTGCGTCGAAGAGGAGAACCGTTGATTGGTGATTGGTAATGCCCTGCTCGGCGTTGGCCGGCCAGAAGCCGCCAGCCTTCAGCCCGAGCGTCGAGCGCTCGTGGTCGAAGCCGGCCTTGACCCCGAAAAGCGCGCCACCGTTGCCGATCGGCTCGCGCACAACGGGAAAGTTCAGGCCAGACCCGCTCGCCATCGCGGCGAAAACCCGCTCGACGGCTTCCACACATTCCTCAAAGCCGATCAAGCTCGAAATGGCGCTCTCTGGAACGATGATCATCCGAAGCCCCCAGCCGTGTTCAGAATGCCTTGCCGCGGGCGGAGACTGGCCACAATGCCTCGACCTTGCCGTTTCGAACTCCGACATACCAGTCGTGCACGTTGCAGGTCGGGTCGCAATGCCCCGGAACCAGGCGAAGCTTCTCATTGATTTTGAGCACGCCATCGGGGTCATCGATGACACCATGCTCGTCTGAGCACTTCACGTACTTCACGTCTTCGCGGCCGAATATGAACGGAAGCCCAGAGTCGACCGACTGCGCTTTCAGTCCAGCATCGCAGATCGCCTTATTCGACTTGGCGTGGCTCATCACACTGGTCAGGATGAACAGGGCGTTTTCCCATTCGGCGCTGTCTATGCGGGCCCCGCTTTTGTTTTGGATGCGGCCATAGTCAGCGTCCATGAACGCGTAGCTGCCGCACTGCAGCTCGTTGTACACCCCGGAATTGCTCTCGAAATAGTAGCTACCGGTGCCGCCTCCGCTGACGAGTTCCGGCTTTAGCCCTTCGCCCTCAAGCGCCGAGACGACCTCCCTCACGAGCGCTATTGCGATATCCAGCTTGCCTTTGCGGTCCTCATAGCCGTCCATGTGCTGCATCGCGCCTTGGTAAGCCTGCAGCCCGGTAAACTTTAGGCCCAGAGCTGCATCGATCGCCTTGGCAATCTCCACCGCGGCGGAGGCAGTGGTGATGCCGCACCGCCCAGCACCGCAGTCCACCTCGACGAAGCATTCGATCGTTGTTCCATGCCTCACCGCTGCTGCCGAGAGGTCATGGACGTTGGCCACGTCGTCAACGCAGACGATTATCCGCGAACCCAGTTTTGGCAGGGTCGCCAAACGATTGATCTTAGCCAGATCGCGCACTTGGTTGGAAACCAGAATGTCCTTGATGCCGCTACGGGCAAACACCTCCGCCTCTGACACCTTCTGGCAGCATACGCCCACCGCCCCGCCCAGCTCCTGCTGCAGCCTCAGGACATCGACAGACTTGTGCATCTTGCCGTGCGCCCGGTGGCGCATGTTGTGCGTCTTCGCGTAGTCGCCCATTTTCCGGATGTTCCGCTCGAGCGCGTCCAGATCCAGGATCAAGCAAGGAGTCTGAATGTCCTCGTAGCTCATCCCAGGCAGCGCCGGGACATCGTATCCAACTTCAAGACCAGCGAACCGGATATCGTCGACCATTTGTGTCACTCCGTCATTGCCATGGCAGTTTGTCGAGGTTGACATTCCCGCCCGTCAGGATGACGCCCACCCGCTGTCCGGCGAAAATATCTCTGTTTTTCAGAACGGTAGCCAACGCTACGGCGCTGGAGGGCTCGGCCGTTACCTTCAGGTGTTTCCAGATCAGCCCCATCGCATCGATGATCTCCGCCTCAGACACGGTCAGCACATCCGTGACGTACCTTTGAACGAAGTGCCAGGTGAGATCCTTCAGCGGCACCTTGAGACCATCAGCGATCGTGGTCGGCGCGTCGTCGGCGATTATGTAGCCGGCTTTGAAGCTTCTATATGCATCGTCCGCCTGTTCGGGCTCGGCGGCATAGACGCGAACTTTCGGTGACAGATTGGACAGGGTGAGGCAGGTACCCGAAACCATGCCGCCGCCGCCGATCGGGGCAACCACCGCCACCAGACCATCGACCTGCTCAATCAGTTCCCGGGAGCAGGTGGCCTGGCCGGCGATCACACGTGCGTCGTTATATGGATGCACGAACTCGGCCCCAGACGCGGCTACCACCTCGGCAAAGACCGCCTCTCTTGACGAGGTGGACGGCTCGCACTCGACGACCTTCCCGCCAAACGCCCGGACCGCGTCCTTCTTTGCTTGCGGGGCGGTTCTCGGCATGACCACGGTGCAGGGCATACCTCTCCGGTTGGCTGCGTAGGAGAGGCAAGTGCCGTGGTTGCCGGATGAGTGCGTTGCGACACCATTCGCAAGCTGACTAACGGGTAAGGCGAAGACTGCATTTACAGCTCCGCGAGCTTTGAATGCGCCCGCCCGCTGAAGGGCCTCGCATTTGAAAAAAAGCTCAGCCCCTGCGAGCTTGTCCAAGAGCGGTGAAGCTAAGACCGGGGTGCGGAGAACGTAGGGATTGATGCGCTCGTGTGCCGCAAGCACATCTTCCCAACCAGGAATGGCCATGGGTAGCTCCATCTTCTTCCAGATCTTAGACAGCTGTGGGGAGGAACAAGGACCGACGTGTGACGGGGATGGCCATGGCCAAGCATTCTAGATCGCCACTACATCGCGACCCTCGAAATCCATGTCGAGGGTCGCTCTTTCGCCTTTGTTAGCCGTCACAGGTAACGCGGTTTACCAGCTTGTAATGCACGAAGGTTTCAAGCCCTTCACGCCCACCCTCGTATCCATATCCACTCTCTTTCACGCCGCAAAATGGCGTATACTCTGATAGTGTCACAGCAGTATTGATGAAAACACCGCCGGCTTCGATACTCTGCACTAACCGCTTCGATCGGACCTCATCACGCGTGAATACGTAAGCCGCCAAGCCATATGGCAACGAATTTGCGAGTTTTACAGCTTCATCTTCATGCTTGAAGCGTACCATCGGAGCCAATGGGCCAAAATATTCTTCCTGCATCACTCGAGCATCGCTTGGCAAATCTACCATCACGGTGGGGCGATAGAAATATCCCGGGCGATCTGCCTTCGCGCCACCACAGAGTATACGTGCGCCCGCCCTCCGAGCGCTGTCGACGTACTCTTCAATCGACCTCAACCCCCTTTCATTGGCGAGTGGACCGACCTGAGTTACGCAATCGATACCATTGCCAAGTTGAAGCTGCTCTGTGCGACGCAAGAACACGTCCACAAATCGATCATAGATATCTGCGTGGATCATAAAGCGGCTTGGCGATGTACAAATCTGACCCGCGTTTGCGAACTTTGCTGAAACCAACTTATCAACGGTATCTTCTATGTCCACATCGGGGAATATCAGTACGGGGCAGTGCCCGCCCAATTCGAGACTGCACGGCTTTAGGTACCGTCCTGCATTTTCAGCGATCTGCTTGCCAACGCGTATGGACCCTGTGAGACTTATCTTACGAACTTCAGGAGCACCAATCAGCCTCTCCGCAATCTCCGCAGGCCGGCCAAACAGTAAGTTTACTACGCCCTTGGGTAAGCCAGCATCATCGAGTGCCTCAACTAACGCCATTGCTGACGCTGGTGTTTCTTCGGATGCCTTCAACACCACCGAACACCCGGCAGCCAACGCCATCGCCAGTTTGCGCCCAGCCAAAACCAACGGGAAGTTCCAGGCTGTAAAGGCTGCAATCACGCCTACGGGCTCCGGCACCAACTGATGCTGTATACCGTCCGGCCGGGCAGGGAAGCTTCGCTCACAAAGCCGAGTGGCTTCCTCTGCGTAATATTCAAATATATCGCAGACCCTTGTAACCTCGAGCCTAGCCTGCGCAACTGGCTTACCCTGCTCAAGTGTAAGGCGGTAAGCTACGGTCTCCGCCTTTTCCCTCAAGATCTCCGCGGCGCGCCGTAAAACATTCCGACGTTCTGTCGCAGGGGCCCGCCTCCATTCAGCGAACGCGCGGCTGGCCGATTTGACTGCACTGTCTATTTGCTCGATGGTCGCCACAGGCAACGAGCCTATGGCCTCGCCCGTTGCGGGATTTACAACTGGGAGCAGCGAGCCTGATGTCGACACCTCCCACTCGCCGTTGATAAAAAGAGCCAGCTCTCGATAGGCGCTCATGCTAGCTCCTTGCCTTTTAGCATGGCGTGCGTGTCGTCGAGAGCCCGGTCAAAACGCGAAAACATCTCATCTACCTCGTCCTCGCTAATAATCAGGGGCGGGCAAAAAGCAACGATATCTCCGATCGACCTCAGAATCACACCGTGTTTGTGTGCAGCCCGCAAGCAATGCGCCCCTGTCCCGACTTCAACTGGGAACGGTGCCTTGGTAGCCTTATTGGATACCAGTTCGATGCCGCCGATCAAACCGACGTGCCTAACGTCGCCTACAAGCGGGTGCCCACGATAACTTTCCAGCCGGCTAGCAAAAACCTTTGCCACGGTTTTAACATGGCCAATAATATTGCGTTTTTCCATAATCTCCAGCGTTTTCAGTGCAGCTGCAGCGGCCACTGGATGTCCGGAGTAAGTGTAGCCGTGAGCGAATACAGAGTGCTTTCTACTTCCCTCAACGATCGGCTGCCACACGCTAGGGGCGATCATTGCCGCTGACATTGGGATATAAGACGCGGTTAGAGCTTTGGCCACAGTGACAATGTCAGGACGCAGGTTGTAAGTTTCGGTAGCAAACATGTTGCCGGTGCGGCCAAACCCGCAGATGACCTCGTCTGCAACAAAAAGAATTTTATTCTCCTTGAGAAGAGGCTGAAGCTTTTCAAAGTACCCCTTTGGAGGCGGGAGCACTCCTCCACCCGCTATGACCGGATCCGCAACAAACGCCGCTATTGTGTCCGCACCCTCGCGCTCAATCAGGTCGCGCACTTCGGCGACACAACGATCGCTGAACTGCTCTTCGCTTTCTCCCTCCAGACCTTCTCGGTAGAAGTCAGGGCACATGACTTTAAGGAACCTATCGATCGGAAGGTCGAAATCAGAATGATTGGCTGCCAGCCCGGTCATACTGGCGGTTGCAATGGTTACTCCATGATAACTACGATTCCTGGTGATGATTTTTTTCTTGGCCGGGTAACCAGCCACATTATTTGCATACCAAATGCACTTTATTACCGTGTCATTTATCTCAGACCCGGAGTTTGCGAAAAAGAACTTCGCGTCTGGGATGGGGGAGATCTCTGCAAGGTGGTGCGCGAGCTTTATTAGAGATGGAGTCGATTTGGAATGAAAGCCATGATAAAACGGCAATTGAACCATTTGTTCATACACAGCCTCGGCGATTTCACGTTCGCTAAAGCCGAGCGATGCGCTCCATAGACCGCCAAGCCCCTCGATATATTCCTTTCCGCCAACGTCATAGACTCGGACGCCATCCCCTCGGGATATGATGAGCGGTCCCGCTTGTTCATGCGCGACAAGATTTGAATAGGGGTGGATGAGCAGCGCGCGGTCGGTCTGATCGAGAGAGTTGCTAAGTGATGACATTTAGGTCCTCGGCCTTGAATGAAGCGGATTGCCAATTTTACACGGGGAGCGTCGCGCAGAGATGTTGATGTGGACGGGGATCAACATCAGCAGACCTAGGCGTTTCTCATGAGCATCATATCGGCGGCACCGCGCACAGCAACGCAGTTACAGCACAATATTTTTCTCATGACAACGCAGAATACTGCTTTACCTCCGCTTTGATGCACGCTGACATCATCATTAGACGGCAGTTTTTGTGTTTGCAATAGAGGCCATCAAATTACATTTTCACAGATTATTGCTTCCAACGCTTCTATAATGCCGGATTATGAAGCCAGACATCTCCCCAAAGAAACTTCGCGGTGGATGCCCTTCGGCCAGCACCCTGGGACAGGTGAGTCTGGGGTATACGCGGTGCGCTAGACGCGGGCCCGTCGGCGGTTGCCATTCCCCCCAAAATGGCATCATCGCGGTGCTTCGGTTGGATACTCTTCCGCCCCCCGCCGCCTCGGCCTATCAGAGTTGACGGCAGGGTGCGATGTCATTCGAGAGAAACCCGCGTCGTCCCAAGGCACTATCAGCGCCCGCCCTGCATCCACCCAGTCGCGGCGCAATTTGCCAGCTAGTTCTTCACCGACGGCAGCATATAATCGGTAGGGTCCCCGCAGAAGCGGGTGGAAGATGGCACAACATGCTTCGCTGCCAATGAGCCCTTACGCGTCGCAGCATAGCCGGGGCCTTGCGGCTGACTGCTCGGGAAGCTGGCGCCGCGCCGAGCACTCTGATTGAATGTCTTTTCACCTCTCTCGTCAGCCACGCCTCATCGTAGCAGCTTCTCCAGTAAGCTCGAAGATAGCGCCCTCACAGACAAACGGATCCTGCCTAATTGGTGACTTCCGAACGATCGACACCATTTCTTCTAGCGTTCGGCCAACAAGACGAACCTCCTCTTCTTCAGCAGCCTGAGCTAGAGCGTCGAGCATAAGGGCGAGTCGGACCGTCGCTGGATCGGCGGAATTAGTGTAATCATACTGGTTATGAGTTATGACACTAACGATCGGCGCGCACGGGCCACGTTCCTTTATTTGTCGAAGGATGTTTGATGCAATCGACTTCCACTCCACTCCATATTGTTCGGGCCAATCAATATCGGGGCGCAGATCAGCATACATCTTTCGACCATTGCGACCCGTTAGCAGCTTGGAGAAATCCATCGCAAGTGGAACGTTTACGAAATCTAGTTCGCCTCGGACAGACCGAAACTGGTCGTGCGCACGATGCGGGTCCGGTTCCGCACCACACCAGATAGCCCGCATCTCCGGCATCTCCCGGCCCGGCGCCGAACACGAACCCCCTTCGTAGCCCAGTTCCTGCAAGACACGAAAGATTGCGTCATTAGCCGAAAACGTGCCTGGCCGAAAATACAGC
>NZ_JBMDKS010000055.1:0-7578 GCF_057809835.1 Mesorhizobium sp. FG116 | reverse complement strand
GGGATCAACAGTACGGATTTGGAGTGCCTCGATCTCGTGATGCTTCGCGGGAAGATGACGGCTGGCGAAGTGTAAGCGCGAATTTCCCCGCACCTTTTGCTGTTGCGTGCCCTGATGCATGAGGTGTCCACCAAAATAGGTGGACACCAAGTATGGAAGAAGGTGGGCAGAAACTGCGGGTGAGGCTTGTCGGTCGGAACGGGCGACGCCGATACGATCCCACATCGAAGGACCGTCTTATCGCGGCCTGCCTTGAGCCTGGCGTTTCGGTATCGAGACTTGCGCTCGAACACGGGGTCAATGCGAACCTTCTCTGGAAGTGGATACGCCAGCACCGGCTGGCGCAGCAGGGCACGGTGGCGCTCCCGCCGCCTTCGACACCGGCGTTTATTCCGGTTCAGATTGAAAGCGTCACGGATCGGGCTGTGTCGAGACAGAGCGGCGGGTTTGCGCTGGACTTGCGGCCCAATAATCCCGGAGTGAGGCTGCCGGAATCTGCGGGGACAGGCCGGCTTTGCTTTCCAGCCAAGGTGAGCGCGTCCCTGCCGAACGGCGTGAAGTTGACGCTGGAATGCAGCGACGTAGACGCGCTGGCAGCAACAATCGGAGCGCTGGGTCATGTTCAGACTGGGCGCTGATCTGAAAGTCTACCTGCATCGCGAGCCGATCGACTTCCGGGCTGGGATCAACAGCCTTGCGGTTCTGGTTCAGGAAACGATGGCACTCGATCCGTTTGCTGCGGCGGTTTTTGCGTTCTGCAATCGCCGTCGCGACCGGATGAAGCTGCTGTTCTTCGATCGGTCGGGCTTCGTGCTGGTGTTGAAGCGGCTGACCGAGGACAAGTTCCGGTGGCCGCGGCGCGAGGCAGCGGTGGTCACACTGACGACCGAGCAATTGCATTGGATCCTCGACGGCATCGATATTGATGCGGTGGTCCGCCATCCGGTGCGGCACTATCAGGTCGCAGGCTGACGGCTCCCGAATTGAGCGGTTGACGCCGCAGTATGCTTTCGATTCAAGAATCTGATGAATCGACCCGGCGAACCGACTGTCGAAGAGTTGACGGCACGCATTGCTGCGCTGCAAGCGGAGAACCGCCAGCTCGCCGAACGGGTCGTCAAACTCGAGGGAGAACTGGCGCTTGCACGGCTGCATCGTTTTGCGCCAAAGAGCGAAAAGCACATTGACCGCCTCTTCAATGAAGCCGAACAGGCCGCGGATGAGGACGACGCCGACAGCGAAGATGGCGATGTCGTTGTCCTGCCGGACACGGGCTTGCCAACGAGCGAAGGGGCGACGGGAAAGAAGCGGGGCCGCAGACCGCTGCCGGAAAATCTGCCGCGCGAGCGGGTCGAGTATGACCTTCGCGACGACGAGAAGGCTTGTCCTTGCTGCCGTCACCAGATGCATCGCATGGGCGAGACCGTTACCGAGCAACTTCATATCGAGGTGAAGGCGAAGGTTCTGCAGAACGTGCGGTTCAAATATGCTTGCCGCCATTGCGACCGCACCGGGATCAACACGCCGGTGATGATCGCGCCGATGCCCACGCAACCTTTGCCGGGCAGCATCGCTACGGCCTCGACGCTGGCCTTCGCGCTCGTTCATAAGTATGTCGACGGCACGCCGCTCTACCGTCTGGCGCAGGCATTCGAGCGTGCTGGCGTTCCTGTCAGCCGAAGCGCTCTGGGCCACTGGGTGATCGGCTCGAGCGAAAAACATCTCTCCCGCATCTATGACGCGCTGAAGCTGCGGCTTCGATCGCAACCCTTGATCCACGGCGACGAGACCACGGTCCAGGTGCTGAAGGAAAAGGATCGAGAGGCCACCAGCACGTCATATATGTGGGCTTACCGGAGCGGCGAGGACAGTGACGAGCCGATCGTGCTGCTCGATTATCAGCCGGGCCGCGGCCAGATCCACCCGCAGGCCTTCCTCGGCGATTACCGCGGCATAGTGATGAGCGACGGCTATTCCGCCTGGCGCACGCTGGAAGGGGCAACGCATCTTAGATGCATGGCCCATTCCAGGCGGCGCTTTGTCGACGCGCTCAAAGCGAGAAAGAAGGGCGGCGGCCCGCCAGAGCAGGCGCTCCGGTTCTTCGAACAGCTCTACCGGGCTGAAAGGCAGGCGCGGAACGAGATCCCCGACGACGGCGAAACGCGAGATCACTGCATTCGCCGCTTTCGCCAGCAACATAGTGTCCCCGTCCTCAATGCTCTCAAGGCATGGCTCGATGACGTCGCACCGAAGGTCTTGCCTGACAGCAAGCTCGGCGACGTCGTGTCTTACACCTTGAACCAATGGGATTATCTGACGCGCTACACCGAGGACGGCAGCATGCCGATCGACAACAACCTTCTGGAGCGCGACATCAGGATTTTTGCCACTGGCCGGAAAAGTTGGCTGTTCAGCGATACCGTCGACGGAGCCAAGGCCAGCGCCATCGTCTACAGCTTGATGCTGACCTGCCGCGCCTCACGCATCGAGCCGCTCGCATGGTTGCGCAACGTTCTCACCGAACTGCCTCAACGCGCTGTCGATACTGATATCGACGACCTGCTGCCCTTCAACTTCGCCAAAACCGCTGCAGCCTGATCCGCTCGGACGCGCCCATCTGAAAGCGACCGTCGTTCAAATGGCAGCGTCAACGTGCGGGGAAATGAGCGCTTACGGCGAACTGGCTGAAATGGCGGGGTTGACGACCGGAGCAATAACGGGCGTCATTGATCGCCTGGAGAAAGCACGGTTCGTTCGCCGGGAACGCGACTCGACTGATCGTAGAAAGGTCTTCGTCGATGTCCTTCCTCAGGTCCAAGAAAATCTGAACCCGTTGGGGGAGCCTATGCAAGCTGCGGTTCTTGCAGTGCTTGCCAAGTATGAGGACAGGGCTCTCCAGATGCTTCTGGAGCTTCTTATGCAACTCCAGGCAGCCTCTCAGCAATCAAGGAAGTGAAAAGCGCGAACAGCGGCCGGATCCGCGGGCGCGAACCGATGACGATATCGATCCGATGGAGAAACGACGAGCCGCACTGGTCAGACGATCCATATGCTCGGCATCCCTGATGGCAGCCAGAGCAATGGCTATGTGAAGCGTGGTCGAAAGTCCGGCAAGAACGCAGATTTCATGACGGATCCAGAGGTCAAAGCTCGGCGAGAACAGGCTCTGGCCAGGTTGGCTGCTGCCGAATGAAACCAACTCTCAAAACTAAAGCCGAGAGAGGTTCACCGTAACGCCCCCGATCGGGCTCTGCAACCCCGACCAGCTAACGCACGATCGGGTGCTCATGTCGGCGCCAGGAAGGGCGTCAGTGCCGCATTACCAACCTACTGCGCACTGCCCTTTGAAAGGCCCTGTCGACATTTCTACTTTGCTGAGAGTGCGACAATCGAACTTGGTTGCAACTTAAATTGTAGCAGCCATTTAGTAATGCGACAATTGCCCTAGTTAGCTTCCGAGACTGGTCAACACGAAGCTGGAAAGGAAGGCTTGCGATTTCACAGAGCCTGGTGTGGGACCGGCCTACTGCGGAGTCTTTAGTCACCTTGTCGCAAAAAGAGCTGCATCGCCTCGAAGCCATCCAGAAGATCCGCGATCGACGGCTGAGCGTCGTCCAGGCGGCTGAGATCCTTCATCTCAGCCGCGGTCAGGTTCACCGGCTATTGCAGGCCGATGACCAGGACGGCGCCGGCGGGCTGGTATCGAAGAAGCGCGGCCGCCTGAGCAATCGAGGCCATGATGGGGTCGGAACAAGATCCGCTTTCCCAGACACGCTAAGGCTGAACAAAGCATGAACGTGAGGCTGCGCGAAGTCGGCGCGCGGATATGGGTAGCTGCCGGCGACCCCCGACAATCACTGAGAGAAGTCCCATGAGGCAAAGCGGCGGCCTGGATCATGGCATCGATCCCGTCATTGATAATCGGTGATGCCCAGGCGGCGTAGAACTTTGCCCGGGTCTGTTTCGCAATCATGCCTCCAATCTGGATGTTTGGCGCACGCATAGGCGTATTGGGTGAGATCGGCGCTGGACAAATTTGCGAGCTCATTGCCCTTGTCCATCCACTTCTGCACATCGGCCGACGTACACCCGATCCCGCCGGCGCCACACTGATCTGGGTCGACGTTGCCGAGTTGAGAAGGCTGCTGCGAAGTCTGTGATATCGCCGGAGAAACGAAGGTCGGGCCGGCACCAGCGATCAGGAGTATGAAGACTAGGTTTCTCATCTTAACCTCTCGGAGGATTGTCGGGTGACACCGGAGCGGGAGGAAGGAGGGGCAGGCCGGATGCCGGTGCTTCCTTTGACGTCGAGCCCACTGCGGGGAAGGCCGGTTGGTCAGGTTTGTAGTTCCACGGTGGAATAAGCTTCGGATCGGACCAGACACCAAAGCCCAGGCCACGTGCGCGACGTTCGATATCGAAATATGCGGGAACCTGCGGCTCACCGGGAAAATTGAACGCGTATCCGATGCCGTCGGCGATAGCCGTCGCAGCCAGATTGGTATCTTGGACAAAGCAATGCGCGAGAATGGTACCATTCGCGTCGGTCGCCACAGACGCACAATTCACGTCGTGTTTCAGGGTTCGAAGGATCAGCCAGGCGCGAGCCACCTGACCGACGGGCCATTCAACGCTTTCGGTCGTGGCAACCTGATCGAGCCGAGGTGCGAGATAGCCTGCAAGGCGGACGATCTTGATGGGGTTGATGAACTCAATGGTCGAACCATCGAGCACCTGCACGCGTCCGTAGATTTGCTTAGGCATGGCCCCGTCGGCCGAACTCTGCGCGCTTGCCAGCGATGCGGTGGCGACCATGGCGATGATCGCGATGCTGTCGACGGGCTTCATTGCTTACTGGCTGCGCTTTTTGAGGGTTGCTGTTTGCTCTGTCCAATAAGGATGGAAACGGGGTGTGGAAGATCAAAATAGGCCCAGAGCCCTTGTCGGGCTTCACGTGCGCCTTGTTCGACAAGCCGATAACCGGGAACGACCAACTGACCGGTTGGGCTGGCCGCGGCAAAGCCCCATCCCTGCGCGATCATGTAGGTCGCGAGGTCGTAACCGGTTTTGCCCGTCGTTGTCTCACAGACAACAAGCAGATTGTTGGCGTCGAGTTCCCCGATCGTCGTGCAGACGGGCTTGCTGTCCCGGACTATAGCTTGCGCCATGATCAGGTTCAGCTCACCGCAATCACGCTTTGCGCCGGGGGCTATCGTTACCGACGTACCACGCAAACAGGCCTGCAGGCCGTAGAGCCGGTAACGCTTGCCATCCGCGACCCAGCTATCTGCGGTTTCAAATTGCGCTGTCGTAGGAAAGGGAACGAATTTGCTGGCGTTCCCATTTTCGGATGAAGCTGGATCTTTGTCGTCAGGCACTTGCGCCTGGACAAGAACTGTCGCCGGCTGCGTCGGCATCCAGACAGACGGGAGAACGGCGGCATAGGCATAAACGAGAGAACTGGCGAAGATGGCAATAAGCATGATTGTCGAAACCCGCATCAATTCGTCTGGTTTTGCCGATACCGTTCGCCATAAGGGTGCTGGAACGAAGCGTTCGACCAAATGCCGACGTGATTCTTTGCGGCCTCCCCTTCGGCGGCGGCGTATTCGGGAAAAAGGGCCGTGCCGTTCGTAGTTCGGGCAGCGAAAGCCAGCCCGCGGCGAATAAGGTATTCGGACAGCGACTGCGCGCGACCGTCAGCGCCAATGAAGAAGCATTCGGCAAAGCGAACCGCCGGCCTTCCGGTGTTCGCGCCAAGAAAATGGCAGGGAAACGCGCCACCCGCGGACGCCGCCGTCATTTGCAGGGCGGCATCCAGACCAGCCAGCGACAGCATGGTGCATGACGCCCGCATCTGGTTCAGTTGGAGCTGCGCTGTCGACTGGCAGCCCTGGGCGCCAGCGAGCTTGATGACGGTGTTTCGGCATCGACGAACGCATTGCCGGTCAATGCGGCTTCGGGAATGACGGTTTCGAGCTTCAGCGCCGTTGCCAGACCGGCCGGGTCAAGAGGCCGCTGCGGTTCGGGGACCAGATCGCGCCCGCGTGCATAGGCATCCCGGTAAAATTCGACAATCTTGGCGGCGTTGGACGCCGTTGCCTGCTGGGCGGCTACGGGCGCGGCCGAAGCCACCAGGGTTGCGATAGAAATCGATGTAATTGCGTGCATTTTCTGTTCGGCCTTTCTCAACCGACCAGAAAATGCTATAGACGAAAATTATACGATAGTGCAAGTTTCAAGAGAGACGGAGCTGCATTTACAGCGCATAGCGCGGTCGAATTGTACGGACGATGGCGATGATCGGGGCGATAAAAAAAGCGGTGCGGGCGTTCTGGATGCTTGCTGGCCTTGTCATGCTTTGCGCCTGGATTGCATTTGGTGGTTGGCTTCTTCTGTGGATCGGATCGTCCGCCGTTCACGCGACATGGGCCCCTGCGGTCGGCTCGTGGGGCTATGATTTCTTTATCCAGCACTTCTGGGTGAAGCTGCTCTCCATCCTGGCATTCCTGACCCTTATCGGCGCGATCTGTGGCGAGACGCCGAGCCGTCGCACCAAGTGCGATACGAACTTTGAGGCTGAGCGCAAGAGGGAAGAAGAAATGCGGATCCTCGCCGATGAGACTATCATCGGTCAGCGCAATCTAAGCGCAGCGCAATCTGTATGGGAACGGTCCGCAGGATTGCGCTAGAGTTGTTGTCTAGCGTCATAAAACCGCGGATCGTCATTCCAGCGGCTAACGCTACGCTAGTAAGCGTCGTCTGTAGCTCCACACCAAAATTGTCCTGCCGAGCTGTCCTGCGGGATGGCGGTTCGTACGCGTAGGGGGCCAAAAGGGGCCGCCGATGGCCTGATCAGAATGCCTGCTCCACCGCGTCTAACGGGAGAGGACGCAGGGGATGCACCCGCCTCCTCCTTCCAGCCAGAATCTGGAGGACGCAGCACTACCGCAGGCCACTGCTGCGTCGGGTTGGCGACATGGGAATTGCGGCAGTTGAAATTATACGATAGTAACATTTTCAGGCGATGAGAGGCCATGACGACCGCCATATCGAGCGGGATAGGATGAGGAGCATTGGGTGGCTGCTCGCTCGAATTTGAAGCCAAATGAGAAGCCACCGTCGGTCGCGAACGAAGTGTGGTCGATGGATTGGTATCTCGTGCCACTGCAATTCGATTGTCAACATTGTGGGACGCAGGCGAACGGATATGGGCTGGTGCTTGGCCCGAACACGGAGGTGTCGGAGCGGGCGCTGGCCGGGAATTGGGAGGTGGAGCGACTTGGTACCTACGGCGCCGTTCGCGGCTGGAAGCGTGCGGGACGACAGGGATGCGAATTCATCACAAGCATGAGCGAAGACAGGCTGCGCTTCAGCCAAGGTGAGTTGCTGCTCGGGTGCGAGCGTTGTGGCGGAGAAACCGAACTGGACGCGGTGGCGCCGGCGGCGATGGAGAATTTCGTGCAGTGGGGATCGCTGCGCGCGATGCGCAATGAACGGCGAATGATCGTCGCCAGGGCGGCGGACATTGCGAAGTTTCACGATGGGACGGTCATTGATTTCGACGAAGCGATCGGT
>NZ_JBMDKS010000054.1:0-7662 GCF_057809835.1 Mesorhizobium sp. FG116 | reverse complement strand
CGAAGCAAATCGACAAAACATGGCGCCGCCGTCAGTCGTTCACGCGAATGGACTTCAAGGCGGATCAACGGCCTTTAGATGCCAGAGCAATGAAACGGAAATTCTTCCAGAACCATGCGGCAATGTGAAAACGATGTGAAATTAGACCGACAGTCTAGCCGTTAATTCGCCGGCTCAGCGAGAAGTATGACTTCCCCTAGCTCGAACGTTACATCGGCCTTCAGTCCTACGGGCACGCGACCGATCACGTCACCGCCCTGGAGCCGCATCTCCAACGGCCCGAGACCATCAACGTGAAGGCGAGTTATGGTATGCGAACCCTGATAGATATGAGTTAAAACCTCTCCCGATACAACGTTGCGCCCAGCATCGGACGATGTAGCCATACGTATGTGTTCCGGGCGCACAAAGGCTCTCACAGGCGTTCCAGAGGCAAAGTCCCACTCCTTGGAGCGCGGAGCAATCAGGCGGATGTTCCCGATTTCAAGTGCGGCTTCGCCGCGGGCCGGACGATAGGAGGCTTTTGGCAAGGCGTTGATCTCGCCGATGAATGAGGCCACAAATCCGTTTGCCGGGTTGCGATAGAGATCGATCGGTTCAGCGACCTGTTGGATTTGTCCGCGATTCATGACGACGATCCGATCCGACAGGCTGAGCGCCTCGCCTTGGTCATGCGTGACGAAAATTGTTGTTAAACCGGTATTTCGATGCAGTTCGATGAGTTCGATTTGCATTTGGGCGCGCAGGCTCTTGTCGAGCGCCGACAAAGGCTCGTCAAGAAGCAGCACCTTCGGTTGAATGACGATCGAACGCGCTAGTGCAACGCGCTGCTGCTGGCCGCCCGAGAGCTGCGATATGCGGCGCTTTTCCATGCCTGTTAGCTTCATCATTTCGATGGTCTGCATAACTTTGGCCGAAATCTCGCTCTTCGAGAATTTCCGCTGCCGCAGCCCAAAGGCCACGTTGTCGAAGACGTTCATATGGGGAAACAGCGCGTAGCTTTGGAACACCATGCCGGTATCACGCAGATGTACCGGCAGATTGGTCACGTCCTTGCCGCCGATATGAACGGATCCAGAGGTCGGATTGATGAAGCCCGCGACCATGTTGAGAAGGGTCGTCTTGCCACAGCCACTGGGCCCAAGAAGCGTTATGAACTCGCCATTGCGGATCGGCAACGACACATCGTTGACTGCATGGACCGAGCCGAACATGCGGCTGACATTCTTGATCTCGACAGCACAATCGGCGGGCTGGAGAACGGTCATTTTCTGATGGATCATGGACACAGAACCTCTTGGTGCTCGCACTTCAGCCGTTGTCGATTCCGAGAATGCGACGAAGACCGAGGAAATGATTGGCGATGATCATGATGATCGTGGTTGACAGGATAAGCAGCGCCGAGATCGCAGATATTGTCGGATCCGCATATTCACGAATGTAGTTGTACATGGCGACCGGAAGTGTCTGCGTTCGACTGGCGGTGACATAAAGCGAAGCTGTAAACTCGGTCAGCGAGAGGATCGCGGCGATCAGCCATCCTCCCACCATACCGGGAAGCACCAGGGGAATCGTGATCTTGAACAGGACCGAAGTCGGCGCGGCACCCAGATTGGCTGCGGCGCGAGCATAGTTCGCATCGACGTTGGTAAGTGATACGAACACAGCACGCGTCACGAAAGGCGTTACCAGCAAGACATGCGCCATCACGATGACTGCATAGCCCTGCGTCAGATTCAAATGGCTTCCCAAGAGGAGGAAGCCGAACCCGGTGGTGAAATGCGGGATGATCAAGGGTGACCAAAGTGCTGCCTCGAGCAGACCGCGGCCACGGAAACTGTAGTGGAAGACGAGGAAGGCAAAACTCGAACCCAGCAGCGTCGCCAAGGTTGAGGACAGCGCCATGACCATCAGGCTGCTTTTGAAAGCGACCTGAAAATCAGGGTAGGTCAAAGCCTTCTCGTACCAACGCAGTGAAAACCCGGTTGGCGGGAACGCCATCAGTTCAGTGGGATTGACCGAAGTCGCGATAACAACCACCGCCGGCAAGGTCATATAGGTGAGGATCGCTACGACGGCGGACCAAAACAGGATGCTTCGCATGATGTTGGCTCCTGCTCACGTTGTTGCAAGGTTGCGCTCGAAACGCGCGGTGGCGAGCTTCATCAGGCCAAGGCTCCCCAGGGCCGCCGCCAGCGCGATCAAGCTGAGCGCCGCAGCAAACGGCAAATTGAATGAAGAAAACCCCTGCAAATAGACCATGTTAGAAATCATCAGGACCTTGCCACCGCCGATCAGTTGCGGCGTGGAGAAGGCACTCATGGTCCATGCAAATACAACGACGAAACCGGACAATATTCCTGGCATCGTCAGCGGGATCGTAATGCGCCAGAAGACGGTATTTGGCGTCGCGCCGAGGTTGGCTGCAGACTTTTCGCAGTCGCGCTTGACTTGGCTTATGGCCGTCGCCAGCATGATAATCATCACAGGCATTGCAAACTGAACCAATGCAATGACGACCCCCGGGCGCGTGTACATGATCGGCACCGAGCCATCGACAAGCCCAAGGGCTTTCAGCGTCGTGTTGACGACGCCGTCGGTACCAAGCACCAGCATCCAGGAATAGGTACGTACGATCTCGCCCGTGAACAGCGGTGTGATCGCCAGCACGACCAGCACTGCGCGCACCCAGTCTTTTTCGGCCCGCACGAGCGCAAACGAGATCGGATAGCTGAGGACAAGCGCGAAGAAAGCGGTGGCGAAGCTCAGAATGAACGTATCGAGCAGCACCCAATAGTAGATGGGCTTGTTGATGCGAGTGAAATTTTCCAGGGTCAAGCCACCAACCTCAACCGAACCCGGAATGAATTCGAGAAAGCTGTACTGGAGCACATTGAACATCGCTGCGGCGAAGATGACAGCCACGAGGATTGCCGGCACCAGGAATGTAACAAGGAATGGGCGTTGCTGCGTCATTGACTGTCGGCGGCGCTTTGGACACCGCCCGCTCCATTTTTGGATGTCGCTTACTGCATCATGTTTTCGGTGAACCAGATCTTCCAAAGCGGAAGAAGTTTGGCGTAGGTTTTATCGTCGAGAACGATCGCCTGCGTCTTCCACTGCTCGTCGGTCGTGAAGATGCCGGGCATTTTGGCGAGGGCCTCGGATACCTTGGCCTTCTTGTTCATCGGCGAGCATTTGTGGAATTCGCACAACTGCTCCTGGATAGCCGGGTCGAGCGCCACATTGATGAATTCATGCGCGGCGTCGAGTTTCTTGGTGCCGGCATTGATGCCGAACGCCCCGATGCCGACGACAGCACCTTCCTTCGGAATCTCGATCTTGAGTGGAACGCCCTGTTCCATGAGGTGGTAACCATTGATGGACAACAGAACCTGCACTGGTGTTTCACCTGTGCGGATCAGGTCCTGGCTGGTCGCGTCGGACTGGTAGAAGGCCTTGATGCTGGGTTTCAATGCCTCAAGGCGATCCTGGATGCTCTCCCAGTCTGCTGGTGTCTTGCCTTCCATGATCGAGGTGGCAATCACGATGTGACTTGGGTCGAAGTCCGGCAGGCCGAGCTTGCCTTCCATATCCTTGTCCCAAAGTACTTTCCATGAATCGATCTTGAACCCTTGTGGCATCAGGTCGGTGCGGAACGCCGGTGAGTATACATAAGAATAGGCGCCCAACTCGTAACCGCCGCGATCACCTGCGGGATATAGGTCGGCCGCATTCGGGATCTTGTTCATGTCGAGCTTCTCGAAGAGCCCATCTGATTGGTAGAGCGATCCAACATGGGAGGTGGTGTAAACCACGTCAGACTCGGGATTATCTTTCGCAACCTTGGCCTTTGCCAGGCGATCCAGCGTACCGCCGGTGATGAATTCAACTTCCATGCCGGTGCGCTTGGTGAATTCCTTGGCGATGATCGCGGCCCCGTCTTTCCAATTACCGCCCCAGGTGCTGACAATCAGCTTGTCCTGAGCATTCGCAGCCGTCGCTGCAATGACCAGGGACAATACGCCCAGGCCCGTCACAAACCGTTTCATAAAATTCTCCTCCGTTTATGTTTTGATTTTGAGTTGACTTCCTTGCCGCAAGGCGGGTGGGCTTCAACTAAGGGCACGACATGTCTTGGTCGGGCAGCGCGAGCCTGAACTTCAGTAGCCCCTCTGAGGATCTACCAGATGGAGTGGTGCCTCACCCCGGCGCACCCGCCTGATGCTCTCGGCCACATTATGGACCGCGAGTGCCGGCACCGTGATACTTGCGAGATGAGGGGTTATGAGGACGTTGTCCAAAGTCCAGAACGGATGGCCAGACGGTAGCGGTTCGACGTTAAAGACATCGAGCGTTGCTTCGCCAATGGCCCCGGAGCGGAGTGCGGCGATAAGGGCGCCTTCATCGACGATGGCGCTGCGCGAGGCGTTGATGAATTTGGCGCCGTGCGGCATCAGCGCGAGTTCACGCGCGCCGAGTAAAGCGCGCGTGTCGCCCGTTGACGGAAGCAGCGAAACAACAATTTCGTTCCGTCCAAGAACCTGATCCAGAGCCTCGCGGCCCGCAAAGCAGGTAACGCCCGAAATGGTTTTCAAGGTCCGCGACCAGCCTGATACGGTATAGCCCATGTTTGCCAAGGACTTGGCGGCATCCGCACCAAGCTCGCCAAGACCGAGCACGGCGACCTTGATTTCTTTCAGCGGACGCGGATGAACGTAGTGCCATTCCCCGCGACGCGTGGCGCGCTCGAAAATGTGCATGTCGCGCGCATAACGCGTAACTGCGAAGACGACATAGCTGGTCATAAGCTCAACCATGCCCGGATCGGAGAGGCGCGTGATCGGAACAGGCACCAGATCGTCCCGATTGAGCAGCGCATCAGCCCCGGCACCGAGGTTGGTGACCAGTTTCAGATTGCGAAAGCGCTGGAAGAACCCTTGCGGAGGCAGCCAGGTCAACGCATAGCTGATTTCGCTCGGATCACCGACATCCGGTTCCAATCGGAAGTCGAGATCCGGCAATTCCGCTGCGAGTGCACGCCGCCAGGTTTGCGGGTCGTCCACAGGACTGTAAAAAACAAGTGCGTCGCGCATTGGCAGGCATTCCTCAGCAACGGCGCTGCTGCCCGATCAAACAAGGATCCAAACAGCAACTAACCTCCGCACAGGAATTTGAGCGGGGGTAGATCGATTGAAAAGTATTTTTGTTCGGTCTTTTGCATTGATAAATCCGATCCATGTGCTCTGCTTAGACGCGGTTGAATTGGAGGCCCTTATTCAGCTAGAGATGCCCATCAGATGATCACGTGGCCGCTGTGAATTCTTTTCATGCCTGACACGCAAGTGCCGCGCACCACAGCTGGGAGATAGGACGCCTCACAGATAAAAACGGGCGAAGGCAAGCTTATTCCCGAACAGTCTGAGCACCCCTGTCAACGCTACTGCAGGCACCCTCGCGAAGTGTCACACTCTCAGGATGTTAATGCAGGAGAAACAGTACGCATTGTTCCCCGTCAGCGCCTATGGCTCAAATCTGAGGGTGTGAATTAATGAGTGTTCGGTTCTCGTCGAAGACGAATGAACGAACATGAATTCGAAGATGACTGGCGGCAAACGCTCCGCCGAACATATGGTCAAGGACATCCGCCGTGCGACGCGGCGGCACTTTTCAACCGAAGACAAAATCCGGATTGTGCTGGACGGTCTTCGCGGCGAAGACAGCATCGCCGCGCTGTGCCGACGCGAAGGCATCGCTGAGAGACTGTATTGCAACTGGTCGAAGGAGTTCCTGGAGGCCGGCAAGAAGCAGTTGGCCGGCGATCTCAAGGAGATCGTCGCCGAGCAGGCGCTGGAATTGCGGATTCTCAAAAAAGCATGATTGCGGGTGGAGGCGACGACGAATGAGGTATCCCGCCACCGAGAAGCTGAAGATCATCCGCCTGGTCGAGCAGTCGCACCTGTCGGCACGTCGCACGCTGCAGAAGCTCGGTATTCCGCGCTCGACCTTCAATCGCTGGTATGACCGCTTCCTTGCCGGTGGCGTCGACGCGCTGGAAGATTGGAGACCCCGGCCGCAGCGGGTCTGAAACCGCATTCCCGAGGAAACGCGCGACCAGATCGTCGAGTTGGCGCTGAACAAGCCGGAACTGTCGCCACGGGAGCTGGCGGTCATCTTCACCGATAGCAGGGGCTACTTCGTGTCGGAATCCTCGGTCAATCGCCTGCTCAAGGCCCATGACCTGATCACCAGCCCGGCCTTCATCGTCATTAAGGCCGCCGACGACTTCCATGGCAAGACGACGGCGCCGAACCAGCTCTGGCAGACCGACTTCACGTATCTGAAGGTCATCGGCTGGGGCTGGTTCTACCTGTCGAGCGTTGGCACCAGACGCTGAAGAACCGCACCCTGCTGGAAAATTACTTCCTGCCGGGCGATCTCGAGCGGCGGATCGCGGCGCCCGTCGATCACTATAAGCACCGCCGCTACCACCAGAGCCTCGCCAATCTCACCCCTGCCGACGTCTACTTCGGACGCGGCGACATCATCATGCTGGAAAGGGAAAGGATCAAACGCGAGACCATCACACAACGCCGCTTGCTTCATCGGGAAGCGGCCGCCTAAAATGACAATCCTGATGGGCCAGAGCCTCCGTTAGCTCACGCCGCCAGTTGTCCCAAAATCCCTGACGACGGACAGCTGAAACGTATCCCGGCAGCGGAATAGCCTAGGCCTTTTTCGCTTATTCGTTCGCCTGATGCGCGACAGCACGCTGTCCCGGCAACAGATCGCTGGCATTGATGACCGCCATCGCAATCGCCTCTATGGTCGTGCGCTTGTTCATCGCCTGCTCTCGCAACGTCTCGTAGGCAACCTGTTCCGACATATTGTTGGCGACCATGAGAATAGACTTCGCCTTGTCGATATCCCGATGCGCCTTCAGCTTGGTATTCATCCGGTCCAGCCGCAGGCGAAGTCTTTTTTCGCGCTTGTGATTGTTCACGCTCAAAAGCACGTTGGCCAGAATGCCAAACGTGCGAAGCGGAAGTCCGATCACCGCCTGCGCCCTCAACCGCAGAAGTTTGTCCACAATAATGGGGTTCTCGTAGTCAACGACAGCAATGAGGACGGCCGGCGGATCGTCGGCATTCCAGTTGAGCACGATATCGTCTTCGACGATCGGCCGAACGAAGACAAAGACCACATCGGTGTCGGGAGGTATTTCGGCTGGAGGAGGCCAACTCGACTGGACCTGGCAACCTATTCGTTTCAGGTGCTGGCACAGCTCTTCCCCCTCGCCGTTCTTGGGCTGAAGCAGGAGGATCCGAAGAGTTCGCAGATCCTTTATCAGGATCGGCGCGGATCGTTCATTCGGAGAATAGGGGCTGCGGGATACCATCGTTCCTCATCGTGGCAACGTCGCGCTGCTTGGGCTGATCCGGCCACAGCGCAAAAATGGTAGTCTTGGTCAGTTCCTTTCAATGCGGCCTTGGCGAAGTCTGCTGAGACCGTTCCTTTTCATGCTTCCTAAGTCGGTCCAGGTTGCGGTTTGATCATTGCGGTTTCCGATTCCGATCGGGGCACAAGCAATTCTAATGCGAGTAAGAGGCCATTGGGGTTTCGAGTTCGTCTGGGTAGTGGCTGACGAGGTATGGTTCGGGT
>NZ_JBMDKS010000053.1:0-7833 GCF_057809835.1 Mesorhizobium sp. FG116 | reverse complement strand
CGTCATTCGCCGTTGTGGCCCGCGGAACCTGCCGTAGCTGTGATCGCGGCCAAGGACGTATCGAAATCCTGTTGGACCTGTCTGCCGGACTTTATGCCTGGTCGACGAAGTTCGGGAACCACGGGCCAGAAAATTGTGGTCGGCACTATCGGCGGTCTCGGGCCGACAAATCGCAACGATGGTGGAGCAGTTGGCGCAGGCGGAGATCGCTCTGACATCGCTGAGCTGCATCGACGATACAGGACCCGTTTGCCTGTTCGCATTCCAGCAGATTGTCGATGGACTGATGGAAGGCGGTTACGCCTGGGCCGAAGGGAGAATTGAATGAAGATTTCGATCGCCGCGGCAATGGCGTTGGGTGTGGCTGCGGCAGGATGCGCGTCACCGATCGAACCGTTGAGCTATTCCGTTCCACGTCCGTGGGCAGGGCTGAAGCTGACGCGATGCAAGGCGTACGGGACATTTTCGGAATGCCAGCTGGTGCAAACATCCGCCTCGCATTTCCAGCCATATCGGCTCGGTCCGGTGCAACAACAGAACCGTCGACTCCAGACCCTGAGCGACGAGTATCAATACCAGATCACCGGTTGCTACCAAATTGGGCGCGTGAACAGGCCATTGCCGAATTACTTGTGCCGTATCGTCGGGTATCCGACTGGAGCAGACGCGGGATCGGTCTTCGTCAAAGGCGGCACGGCGGTCAACCTGGGCAAATTTCTCGGCGACCAGGAGCAACTGCGTTATCGGCGGAAGCGTGATCCTTGGGAGCGAAATGGCCCCTGACTGTGGCCCCTGCACGATTGATGAAGTTGGAAATCTGGCACAAAAATTATACGATAGTGATATTTTTGGCTTGACTGGAGCATGCTGGATTATACTAGAGTGCAATCCACAGTCCAACGCTCCGGGATCAAGAATGCGGCTTTTGACGAGGAGAGCGACGCGATATTCCAGCGTCCACGGCTTGAGGGCCGTCGCGCTTTTGTGCGCGGTGATGCCCCTTCATGCGTTCGGTGGGGATCTGGAAAGTCGACCCTCAGGCACGGCGACCGCGCTGAGCGATCAGGCATTTTCCGCCCGCGCCGGCGGAGATGCGGCGCAGAGCACAGTGGCGAAAGCTGTCCCCGTGCCGATCCGGGTGAGGGCCATTCGAGCAAGTGCCAATGTCTTTGCTTATCGGCCCGAGCCTCTTCAGGTTGAGCCGCAGCAGGATCTGTCGGCTGAAAGCATCGCAAATGCCGCGGGTTTGAGGCGATCGTCAGAGACTGGCCAAGTCGATGCGAAGGTACGGCCAGACCTGCTGGTCGGCATGCCCGCGAGTGTGGCGCGATTGATCGTCCAGGTGGCGTACGAAGAGGGCGTCGATCCGAATTTGATGCTTTCGATCGCCCGAGCCGAGAACGGCGCTTTCGATCCCGAGGCGATCAGCGGGGCAGGGGCGATCGGGATCATGCAGATGCTGCCGGAAACGGGAACGGCATATGGCGCGAGCGACTTGACGGATCCGGTGCAGAATGTGCGCGCTTCGGCGAGATTCCTGAAAGTCCTGGTCGACAAGTATGCCAATCCGGTGCTCGTTGCCGCCGCTTACAATGCCGGCGAGCCGAAGGTGGACGTCCGCACATCGCTGCCCCTGATCCGCGAAACGGCTGATTACGTGACGCGGGTGGTGGGGCTTTATACCCACGCATATACGCCCGGCGACATCGCGGCTGTCAGACGGATGCACGAAGGCTTCCCATCAAACGGGAAACTGAGGGCGGCGAAACGAGGGGTCTCGAACGCCGCGCGAGCGACGATGCTGGTGTTTTCCGCAAGCGGCCCTGCGCCTGAAGAGTTGGATGCGGCTGGGCAGATACAGCCCCTGGACGGGCCTGTGAAAGTCAAAGAGGAAGGCAGCCTATGAACAGTATGAAGACATTTTGCGGCGGGCTGAAAGACGCCGCCCGGGCGGGGTGGAATTCACCGCGCGGCAAGCGGGTGATCGTGCATTCGACGATGGCGGCGGTGAGCGCGGGAATCCTGTTCATGTCGGCGATCGAACCGGCAGCAGCGCAGAACTTGCAGGCCCTGCAGAACGCCGCCGATCGTATCGTCCAGTTCTTTACCGGCCCGTTTGGGCGCAGCATCGGCGCGATCGCCTTTATCGGCATGTTTCTAGCCGCGGCATTTGGCTACTGGAGCTGGGGTGCGCTTTTGCGGGTAGGCGGTTCGCTCGCCGGCATGTTCGCGGCGGCCGAGCTTGTCGACTTTCTAGCCGGCGGCGCGCGGTAAGCGCCTACATCGTCATGGCAAACAGGGATGAAGATGAGATCGTGGACACCTATCGGGTCATCCTGGCGATGACGCGGCCGCCGACGGTGATGGGCATCCCCTACACCTTCTTTCTGGCTGAGTGCTTCACCTCTCTCATGATGTTCCTGGCGCTCGGCTCCATTCTCTGGTTCCCGGCCGCCTTCATCGTCCAGCATTCGATTTTATACGTGGTGAGCACGAAGATCGATCTGTGGTTCTTCGACATCCTGCAGAAGCACAGTGCATGCGGCGTCAATCCGCTCGGAAGGCGGATTGGAGGCCGGATCAGGACATACGGGAAATGACCACAGTTGCGGTTGCCTTGCGGTCAAACCTTAGTCGGGGATGGGACATCTTCGTCGACAAGGGTGTCTCGACGCATGTGCCGTACTTCGCGCCGATCGAGAACGGGATCATCCGGCTCAAGAACGACTGTCTCGTGACTACGTTGCGCCTTAACGGCTTTTCCTTCGAGACCGCGGACATTGACTACGTTAATCTGCTGCAGCGTCAGCGCAACACAGCATTTCGGGCGATTTCGAACCTCGGCAGCTTTGCGCTGTACACCCATGTCGTACGACACAAGGTGAAGCCGTCGCTGCCGGGCAACTTTGCCGATCCCTTCATGGCCCGCATGGACGCGGTCTATCAGGACAGCATCTCAAAGAACGAGATGTTCGTGAACGACACTTATGTGTCGCTGGTGGTGCGACCCGTGTTCAAGAAGGGCACAGTTTTGAGCCGCATCCTGGGCGCCGGCGGCTCAGTGGTGGCGCGTGAGCAACTTCGCCATATGCGCGACAAGTTGCTCGAAGCGACGCGAGCGCTGGAGAAGAGCCTCGACCCGTACGGGCCGCAGGTCTTGCGCGATGTAAAGCGCGTCGAGGCGACGATGCCGGATGGCCGGCGGATCTATCGCGACGTAAGCGAGGACATAGTCCTTGATCCGGATGCGCGTGTCGTCTGGTTTTCCGAGCAGTGCGAGTTTTTCTATACCCTGCTCAATGCGGGCAAAGTTCGGCCGATGCTCTTGAGCAACATGCCTATCGACGAGATGGTACCGTCGCGTCGGACCACATTCGGCAATCGCACGATCCACCTGGAGGGAGACACCCGGGGCGAGGATCGCTATGCCGCGATGATCTCGCTGAAGGAGTACCCACCGGAGACGGGCGCCGGGATGCTCGACTATGTGCTCAAGCAGCCCTTCGAGATGGTGGTCACGCAATCTCTGTCATTCGTTGACGATCAGGCCGCCCGTTACAAGATCGATCGTCTGGATCGACAATTGTCGAAATCCGATGAAGGCGGCTCCTCTATCCAGAGCGATCTCGATTTCGCGCGCGACCAGCTGGCGCGGAAGAACGTGGCGTTCGCCGAACATCATCTGACCGTGATGCCGATCGCCAGGAGCATGAACGCCCTAGACGAGGCGGTGGCCGTGATAGGTTCGGAGTTCGGCGCCCTTGGCGCCAGCTATGTGCGCGAGGACCTCAATTGCGAACCGTGCTATTGGGCGCAGTTGCCCGGCAACCAGGCCTATATCGCCAGACGGGCAACGATCTCGACACTGAATTTTGCCGGCCTGTCGTCGTTCCATGCCTATCCCTATGGCAAGCTGGACGGCAACCATTGGGGCCCGGCGATCACGATTTTTGAGACGACGTCTGGGACACCGTTTTTCTTCAATTTCCATCAGGGCGATGTCGGTCACACGACGGTGTTTGGCCCAACCGGCTCCGGCAAGACGGTGCTGATGTCGTTCCTGATCAATCAGGCCTATCGGGTCAATCCCGAGCTGAAAGCCGTGGTTTTCGACAAGGACCGCGGACTGGACATCATGGTGCGCGCCGCAGGCGGCACGTACATGACGCTGGAGCCGGGGGAGCCGTCGGGCTGGAACCCTCTGATGATGGAGAACACGGAAGAAAATCGCGTGTTTCTCTATCGACTGATCAGCTTCATGCTGAAGCCGAACCGCGAGGGTGAGTCACTGACCCCCCAGGAGGAGCAGATCATCCGCTCCGCGATCAAGCAGATCATGTCCTCTGGCGATGTGAAGTTCCGACGCATGTCGGCACTGCGCTCGCTTCTCGCGGGATCGCAGCGCACCGAATCCGGCCTGATGGCGCGGCTCGATAAGTGGGTCGAGGACGGGCAATACGCCTGGCTGTTTGATAATGCCGAGGATCGCCTGGACATTTCCAGGCCGATGATCGGCTTCGACATGACCTCGATACTGGAAGATCCGCAGGCACGGACTGCCGCGCTTCTCTACATGTTTCATCGCCTCGACAAGATTTATGACGGCAAGACGCCGGTGATCAATCTGATGGACGAGGCCTGGAAGCTTCTCGACGACGAGGAGTTCAAGCGCTCGATGAAGGACTATTTCAAGACCATCCGCAAGCGCAACGGGATGATCATCTTCGGCACTCAGTCCCCTGACGACGTGGTGCGCTCGAACGTGTCGCGCACCATCATCGAGCAGACCTCGACGAACATCTTCTTTCCGTTCCCAAAGGCTGACGAAGAGAGCCTCAAGAAGCCGTTCGGTCTGTCGGATGCCGAATTCACCTGGGTCAAGGAAGGCGATCCGGCTGAGCGCTTCGTTCTGATCAAGCACGCGCGCGACAGCGTCGTGGCGCGTGTCGACATGAGCCACATGATGGATTTCGTGAAGGTGCTGTCCGGCCGCGAGGACACGGTGCGCCAGGTCGAAATGCTGCGCGAGGAACATGGCGAGGACCCGCGCGACTGGCTGGACAAATTCTGCGACTGGAAGGGGTGAGACGATGCTACGACCGATGCTGTGCGGGACGATAGCGGCGGCATTTCTGGCGACTGCAACGCTGTCGTCGGCGCATGCGCAGGTTCCGGTGATTGACAGCGCGCGGCTGAAAATCCAGCAGACGACGCAGCAGTGGTACGACAACTACCGGAAGAACCAGCAGACCACGCGCGGCAATTCGGGCGACACGACGAACAGCTATGCACCAGGGCAGGGCATCGGCGGAATGGACTGCTCGTCCTTTGGCGGCGGCGCTGGCTGGGGCAGCGAGATCGGACCGAACAATCCGCGCAATGCAAGCCAGGAGCAGGTCCGGCAATTGGTCGCGGACGAAGCCCGGCGCCAGGGGATCGATCCGAATTTCGCGATGGCGATCGCCGAGCAGGAATCGCGTTTCCGTCAAAGTGCGGTTTCCGCGGTCGGCGCGCGCGGCGTGATGCAGTTAATGCCGGCAACCGCCGCCCAGCTCGGCGTCAATCCCTACGACCTTCGTGACAACATTCGTGGGGGGGTCGCGTATCTGAAACAGATCATGGGCACGTATCCTGGACGGCTTGATCTGGCGGCCGCCGGCTACAATGCGGGACCGGATCGACAGTCCCTGCGCAACGGCAACATACCGCAGATTCCCGAGACCCAGAACTATGTGAAGATGGTCAGCCAGTACTACAACAGCAACAAGCGGCAATATGGCGACCAAAGACCGATGGGGGTTCCGGTCCCTCAGATGGTCTCAACACCAGCGGGCTGCGGCGAAGCCATAAAGAAGGCGATGGACCGCAACACCGAGGCGCAGCTGCAGCGGGCCGAGACGTGGAACACTTTCGTCGGCAAGGCGCTTGAGGCGAACCAGCTGAAGCAGCAGACAATGCTTGGGCAACTGAAAGAGGCGTCGGCGTTCCTGAGGGGATCCGGCACCGGTCAAAACGGCAATTTCGGTGACGGCTCCGGCGAGATCAAGATCGCCGAAATCGCCTGCCCATCGACGGTGGTGAACACGGGGTCGACGCGTTGCTATGCGGTCCCACCGCAATCGTCGACCACCGATATCCAGCGACTGCTTCGGTATCTGCAGGAACAGGCGCGGATACAGGGGCTCAATGCCACCTTCGGGGCGATGGACGACGACGTGGTCGGGCTGGTCGCGATCGTCGACAGCCGACGCGCTCAGTGAGTGATCTGAACGGTAACGAAGCGAAAGGACGTGAAACGATGAAGACGATCATTCTTGGAAGTGCGACCGCACTGCTGTTGTCGACGGCGACGTTTGCGCAGATGCCTGTCACGGACGGCGCCAACACGGCGGTCAACGAGAAGATCAAAGCGCTGACCTCGCAGATCCAGTCGGACACGACCATCATCAAGGACAACACGACGCGGACGCTGCAGGCGATCACCGGCGACAGGACGCAGGATGCCAGCCAGTTCTCGTCGCTCGCGACCGGCGGTGGCTTCACGATGAGCCAGGCACCGGATTTCGGGGCGATCCTGCAGGGCAATCAGGCATCGTTCGGCGGGATTGGCGGGCAGTACCAGAACATGGCGGCTCAGGTCATCAATGGCCTGAACCTCGTCAAGATGGTGAAGGACGCGGTGACCGGCGGCGAGCTCACCGGCGCGAACCAAGCGTACAATCAGGGGGTCCAAACGCTCACGGCCTTGACCGCGATGACGGACGCCATGAACGCCGCGTCGAAGGAGCGCACAAGCGCGTTCACCAATGCCGCCGGCCAGATCGGCACCGCCCAGGATATGAAGGGGGCGCTGGAGCAGAACACCCAAATGGTGTTGCAGGGAAACCAGACCGCCAACGAAGCGGTGGGTGCCTTGAACAATGCCGTGGTGCTGGAATCTCAACGGTACAAGGCAGCACTTTCCGAGCAATCGCAGTTTCTGAAGACTTTCGCCGCAGGTGCCGCACGTAGACATAACGGCCAGCACCAGGAGGGTCAGTCGGTCAGGAAGCAACTTGAACAATTCGAAGCTCAATCGCAGTGAAACTACTCGGCTCCATCCTATTGGCAGCTTGCCTGATTGGTCTTGCCGGTTGCGCCGGTCCGAAGGAGCGTTTGGCCAAGTGTTCGCCAGATGAAAATCCGGTCAGCGAATTGGCGTACGGTGAGGATTCTAATACCAGAACTGCTGGCGGGATTATTGTCCAGCAGATGAGCGATGACTGTGGCCCCATGAGGCCGGTGAACCAGTTCTAATCGGAGGCTACCAGATGGATCCGAGGGACGGGCTGACCAATTTCTACGGCACTGCACTCACCTATTTCGACAAGATCAACCAGGATACCATCGAGCGGGCCTGGGGGCTGTTTGCCGAGAACAAGGGACTCGTCACCTCCCTGCTGGCTCTGTTTCTGATCATCTATTTCCTATGGGGAGCATTGGGCCGAACCCATATCAGTTTCCAGGACATGGCCATCACCGGCTGCAAGGTCGCGCTTTCCTATGCCTTCGTGATGTCTTGGTCGGTCTTCCATGAGGAAGTTGGCAGGCTGATCCTGGAAACGCCGGAGCAGCTCGGCGCAGCACTTTCCTCGCGCATGGCCGGGATCGCCGGCGGCGCCAACATGGCGGATCAAGTGCGTCAGGTCGCCGAGAAAGTCTATGAGTTCGCCTCTGCGATCGCGACGGCGCAGGCCGGTGGATGGATCGGCTCGATCGTCGGCGCGTTGCTCGACCTGTTCATTGTTGGCGGCGGGTTGATCCCCATGCTTCTGGTTCTGACCGGTGTGACGC
>NZ_JBMDKS010000052.1:0-8015 GCF_057809835.1 Mesorhizobium sp. FG116 | reverse complement strand
GATCGTCAATCTCTCTGCTCCGGCGGTTCAGCGCCGAATAAAGCGAATGGAGGAGACCGGCGTCATCCAGGCCAATGTGGCGATTGTCGACCCGGTGAAGGTCGGGCAGCCTATCACGTTGTTCGTCCAGGTATCGATGGAGAGCGAAAGAATAGACCTCTACGAAAGCGCCAAGCGGTCGTTCGTCGCCACCCCTGAAGTGCAGCAATGCTATTATGTGACGGGCGATGCCGACTTCATGCTCGTAATTTCCGTCCGCTCGATGAACGACTACGAGTCGCTAACGCGGAAGCTCTTTTTCCAAAACAACAACGTCAAGAGTTTCCGAACCTTCGTCGCCATGGAAAGAGTGAAGATAAGCATGTCGCTGCCGTTGGACTGAAGAAGGCATTCCAGCGGCAAGGTCGCGCAGTCACAGCGCGGCATCTTCCTCTTGGCTCCCGCAAAGGCGGCATACGACGTCCATCAGGACGTTCGCTCCCGCTATGAGGTGGTCGTCAGAGGTGCGTTCCTTCGGATTGTGGCTGATCCCACCGATGCTCGGTACAAAAATCATGGCGGCCGGAGCGATCCTCGCCATCATCTGGGCATCGTGCCCCGCGCCAGATGTCATCCGTTTGCAAGTGAGACCGCGGTTTGCCGCGGCTGTCTCGACCTGTGCAACAATCCGCTGATCGAAGGACACTGGCTGGAATCGCGCCAGCCGCTCGGTCGATATCGAAACCCGCTCCTCCTCGGACAGTTTGCCGAGGAACGTTGAGAGCGCCGCTTCCTCTTCCACTAGCCGGTCTTCATCGGGATCGCGAAGGTCGACGGTAAACGTAGCCCGCGACGGGACGACGTTAATGGCGTTTGGCTCGAAACTGATGCAGCCGACTGTCGCGACAGTGGGGGTGTTGGAAGCACGAGCACGATCACGGAGGAAAGTGATGACACGCGCCGCGGCGTGACCGGCATCCCGTCGCATCGAGATGGGCGTTGTGCCGGCATGGTTCGCGTCTCCTTCGATCGTTACCCTCTGCCAAGAAATCCCCTGCAGGTTTTCGACGGCACCGACCGCCACACGTTCCCGCTCTAGAATTGGACCTTGCTCGATGTGCAGTTCCACATAGGCATACGGTTTCATGAAGCCGGGTTCGTGCGTGCCCAGATATCCGATCCGGGCGAGCTCGGCCCCCAGCGTGGCGCCGTCGGTGCCTTGAGTCTCCAGCGCCTCATCGACATCGAGGCCCTTCGCATACACCAATGATCCCATCATGTCGGGCGCATACCGCACGCCTTCCTCGTTGGTGAACGCGCAGACGACGAGAGGACGGGACGGCGCAAAACCGCTTTCCTTCAGACTCTGGATCACCTCCAGGCCGGACAGAACGCCATAGCATCCATCGTAGATGCCGGCGTTGATGACTGTGTCTATGTGAGAACCGACCATAAGCGGTTCGACGTCGGCCACTTCGGCTGGCCTCCACATGCCAAAAATGTTGCCGATGCGGTCGACAGCAACTTCAAGCCCGGCGTCAGCCAGCCAGGATGCAAGCTGATCTCGACCCTGCTTGTCGGCATCGGAGGCCGCAAGCCTCGCAAGCTTCCCTTCACTGTCCCGGCCGATTTCGCCAAGAGCTGCGATCCGCCCCAGAAGGCGCGAGGAATCGATTGAATGATCGGCCACTTTCAGCTCTCCTTGGCTTTGCTTGCCCGCGCCGGAGCGCTCTAAGAAATAGCCAATCGAGAACGAAATTTGGACTGATTCCGGGGGCTGCTGACGCAATTTTGGCTCGTTGGCTGGCGTTTCATGAAACGCTATTGCAAATCAGCTTCCCGCCACCATATCGCCAGCGGCGTACGCATAGGCTGCGAAACGAGCGACGGCACTTTGACGGGTCCGTTCTGAACGACCTAGTGACCCAGAATCTGGCTGAGGAAAAGCTTCAGCCGATCGGTATGCGGGTCTTCGAATACGCGCCTCGGAGGACCCTCTTCTACAATCTCGCCCTGGTCCATAAATATCACGCGGTTAGCGACCCGCTTTGCGAAACTCATTTCATGCGTCACGCAAACCATCGTCATTCCGCTCTCCGCCAGCCCGATCATGGTGTCCAGCACTTCTTTGATCATCTCGGGATCAAGTGCCGATGTCGGCTCATCGAAGAGCATGATTTTCGGACGCATGCAGAGCGCCCGGGCTATGGCAACTCGCTGCTGCTGGCCCCCAGAAAGCTGACCGGGATACTTTGCCGCCTGGTCGGGGATTTTCACCCGCTCCAGATAGCTCATCGCAAGCTCGTTGGCCTCTTTCTTTGACGCGCCACGAACCTGAATCGGTGCGAGCGTACAATTTTCCAGGATTGTAAGGTGGGGAAACAAATTAAATGCCTGAAACACCATCCCCACTTCGCTGCGAATCCTGTCGAGCGACCGCCTGTCGTCGGTGAGTTCGATGCCATCCACAACAACACGCCCGCGCTGATGAACTTCGAGGCGGTTGATGCAACGGATCATCGTGGACTTTCCTGATCCCGATGGCCCGCAAACAACCACGCGCTCACCTTGCGCCACCGTGAGCGATACGCCTCGGAGCACATGAACGTTGCCATACCATTTGTGCATCCCCTCAATCATGATCGCAGGCGGCGCTTCGTCACCGATTGGCTGCTGAAGGTGTTTCACTGGTTGAGGCATAAGTTTCCTCTGGAGTTCGTTGGGATGACGGTTGGCATTGTTGATGCCCATTGAGCACGAGAAGTTGGCTCTAACGGCCGTATGCTCTGGTCATGCGGCGTTCCAGGTACTGAACGAGCAGCGATCCGGGATATGAGAGAACCAGGTAGATCAGGCCGATAATCGTATAAATCGCAAAGTATTTGAAGTTCGAAGATGCCGTTACCTGGCCAACAAACATCAACTCGTGGACGGTAACCGTTGACGCCAAGGCAGTGTCTTTGAATAGCGATAGAAAATAGTTCCCGAGCGGCGGGACAACGATACGAAACGCTTGAGGAATGATAATGAAGCGCATTGTCTTGCTATGAGAGAGCCCAAGAGCCGTAGACGCTTCGATTTGCCCGTGAGGGATCGCTTTGATGCCGGCGCGGTAAACCTCGGATATATACGCCGAGTAATTCAATGTGAGCGCCAGCACCGCTGCCAGGAAGGCGGATATCGAGATCCCGAAGGCTGGAAGCACGAAATAGACGTAGAACAATTGAAGGATTAGAGGCGTCCCTCGCATTATCTCGACATAGGTGCTTGCCAGCCATCGAACGGCATTGACCGAACTCAAGCGCATGAGCGCGACGACCAGCCCAAACACCAGAGCGAGCAACGTTACCACCAAGGTCAACTCGACCGTGGTGAGTGCTCCCATCAGGAGGTCCGGTAGATAGGATTGCACGTCGGAGAAATCGAACAATGCAGTCAGCTGTTCCAAGTGAATGCCCCTATGAAGCGCGAGGTCAAATTTAGTGCAGGTCTTTTCACTGCGATGCGATCCGGCATCGGAGCCTGCCCCTTGGCCGCCTAGGCGACTGCACCTGACCTATTGGTTCTACCGACCTGTCAGGCGGGGCTTAACCGCACCGCGTACGATCCCAGCAAAAGTAAGCCGTCTCCGGCTGTTGCTGCGACGGTCGCCGATGGTAGACGAGCGAATGCGATGCTCGCCGGGAGTTAGACGGCCGCGTTGACTTTGCGCGGCCGTCTATGATCTTGGGAGGCGCCTTATCTGAGCGGATAATTGAACAGATTGCTGGCCGGCAGCCCAATGATGGGCAGGAACTTGGCCATTGTTCCGTCTGCCCGCATCTCGTCGACGGCTCTCGAGAACGCGAAGTTGAGATCCACGTCATCCTTGCGAAGCGTGTAGCGCGCGTAGCCAAGCTGAATCTCTGGCGGAATCGCCATTTTCGACGCTTCGAGGGAAAGGCCTGGGTTTTTGGCGATGAAGGTCAGGATCTTCATGTCGTCGTCGACGATTGCGTCCAGACGGCCGGCGGAGAGGTCAGCGAAAGCTGCGTCGCTCGTCGTATAGAGCTGCAACGCCTTCAGGTCTTTGCGCCCTTCCATCATCACTTGATAGACGCTTCCCCGGTAGACGCCGACCGTCTTTCCGGCAAGCGACGGCCAATCCGTCAAGCCGTGCGGATTGCCCTTCTGCGTCGCAACAGCACCGCCGTAGAAGTACACTGGCGAAGTGAACGCGACGACGGCGAGGCGCTTGGGGTTCTCGTGCAGATTGTCCGCCACGAGATCAACGCGCTTGGACAGCAGTCCTGGAATTACGCTGTCCATCGGCATGACTTGCCATGACAGCTTCGAAATCCCGAGGCGGCGGGCCGCTTCCTTGATGATCTCGATGTCGATACCTGCCGGCTCCTTGGTTTTCTCGTCCTGGTAGGTGAACGGAAAATCGGGAACGACAGCGACGGTGATCCCGTCCTTTTTGGCGTGCTCGTAGGAGCCATCCCCGCCCGTGAATTTAATGCCCGGGATCACTCCGTTCTTGCCGTATTCATCGTCAGCCGCTCGAGCCGAGCTCGCGCCGATCGCCAGCGCAACCGCTGCCAGCATGAAGCAATGGCGGCCGAATGTTCGCAGATTTTGCATGCCTTTTCCCCTGTGGTTTGCCTCAGTCTTGAACCTTTGCGGGGAGGAGCTTATAGTCGATGGTCGACAATAGTCAATCCGGAATGATGACTAGGCTTGAAAAGGGGGATGCGATGTTCGAGGGAACCTGGAAGGCAAGCACTGCGCCGAGGGGCGCCGGCCCAGCTGGAATTTCGGCGGATTACCGTTCACCGCCAGTCACTTGAGGACTCAAGCGGAAAGAGCCATTAATAAGTGCGTCGTTGCACCGTGAAATTTGGGCGAAATACACATGAAATTGGCGAAAGTGCGCAAATTGCCGGCGGATTTGCAGGCCGTTCATACTCTCAGGGAGGCCATAATCTCGGGTGCTATCGCGCAAGGAGAAAGGATCACCGAGAGCGAACTGGCATCACAAATGGCAGTGTCGAGAGCTACGATTCGGTCAGCCTTGCAGCAACTTGCCTCCGAAGGTCTGACAACTCTGAAGCGGTATAGCGGATGGTCGGTACTGACGCTTTCCGCTGATGACGTTCAGGAACTGTATAATCTCCGATCAGCCTTGGAGCGCCTTGCCGCGAGGCTTGTCGCGGAAAAGATGGATCCGGTCAAAAAAACCAAAATCCAAAAAAGCCTCTCCCAGCTAACAAGAAGTTGCGAAGAGGGCGACCATAGCAAGATCGCGGAGTCAGACTTCGATTTTCACAAGCAGATCATCTTGCTAGCAGATAGCGATCGGTTAGCAACCCAGTACGAACTGATCGAACCTCAGATCAGAGTATATATTGGCGCGATTGATACAGTTGTATCCGAGTCAGACGTTCTCATTGATCAGCATACTAAAATAGCTGAAGCGATAATTGGCGGAAATGTTGAGGCGGCCGGGAGCTTATCCGAGGAGCACAACCTCATTGACGGGAAAAAATTTTACCACCATCTTCAGCGAGAAGAGGCTTGATTAGGTATTAACTAGGCGCTCCAAGCGAATTTTTGGACCCACGTCGGCGCGGCGATTAAAGCCATGGGTCGGCGCTCCACGATCTCATCGAAGTGCGTGAAGGCTCGCGTTTTTTTCGGCCTGCCTCGTCGACTTTCAAGTCGGCATCAGCATCCGCTCGGCATGGTTTAGCACGTGCAGCCGCTCAAAAAATTGTCGACCATCGACAATTTCTATTCCCATTTTCTGGATTCCTTCGTATGGTCCGCTCGGCGGCAGGGGCAAGGTTCGACCGCTCGCTTTTCCAGCGCAGAGGCCGTTCGAACGCGGCCTGGCAGCAAGAATGGGGAGCTGGCTGAGCCCGGCCTGGATGGCCGCCGCGAGCAAATAGAATGATCCGAAAATCGACCGATGCCACGAGGTGGTTGGGGTTCGAGATTTTCGGGATGGGACGCTCTCCTGAACACGGAAAATCGGCGGTCGAGCGACACGCCATAGCTTACTGAGGAATAGTTCATGTCCAATCTTCCTGAAGAGGCGCAGGTCGTCATCATTGGCGGAGGTATCGGCGGCGCGTCGATCGCCTATCACTTGGCGAAGCGAGGCGTTACTGACGTTCTCCTTCTCGAGCGTGATCGGCTGACCTGCGGGACGACATGGCACGCAGCGGGACTGGTGGGCACGCTTTGGCCGACCAAGAACATGACCCAGCTCGGTGCCTATTCGCATCGGCTCTACCAGGAACTAGAAGCTGAGACGGGCCAGGCGACGGGATACAAGCGCAACGGTTCGATTTCGCTAGCCCAGACAACGGCGCGACTTGAGGAATTGACCCGCACCGCGGAGATGGCCCGGGTATTTGGCGTTGAGGTCGAAGTGGTCGGACCGAAGACGCTTGGAGACCTATATCCCGGCATTGACACCAGCGACCTGGTCGGCGGTCTCCACCTGCCGAAGGACGGACAGACCAACCCGATCGACGTCACCATGGCGCTTGTCAAAGGGGCGCGCATGAACGGCGCCACCGTCCGCGAGGGTGTGACCGTCATCAAGATCCTGACCGATGGCGACAGGGTCACCGGGGTCGAGACCAGCCAGGGAACGATCCGTGCAAAGAAAGTTGTCCTGACCGGGGGCATGTGGTCACGCGACCTCGCCAAGCAGGTCGGCGTGGTGCTGCCGCTCTTTGCCTGCGAGCACTACTATGCCGTCACCGAGCCGATTCCCGGCTTGCCAGGCAGCCTCCCGATCATGCGAGACTTGGACCACGGCGTCTATTTCAAGGAAGACGCCGGCAAACTGCTCATCGGCTTCTTCGAGGACAACGCAAATCCGCTTCCGATGTCCAAGGTTCCGGCCGATTTCAGCTTCGGCGAACTGCCGTATGAACTCGAGCACTTTGAAAGGTATCTCGAACGGGCGATGGTCAGGTATCCGGCGCTGGAGCGGACAGGCATTTCGACATTCTTCTGCGGGCCGGAGAGCTTCACCGTCGACAACCAGCACCTCATGGGCGCGGCCCCGCTGCTGAAAAACTTCTTCCTCGCCTGCGGATTCAACAGCCGCGGCATCGGCGGAGCCGGCGGCATCGGCAAGGTCATGGCCGAGTGGATCGACCTTGGCTATCCGCCTATGGATGTCTGGGAGAGCGACTGCCGCCGTGCCATGCCCTTCCAGGGCGACGAGACCTATCTGGAAAACCGTGTGGCCGAGGCGCTTGAGCGATCCTACGCGATGCACTGGCCCTACTACCAGTATCGCTCAAGCCGCGGTATCCGGAAGTCGCCATTCTACGATCGCTTGGTCGAACTGGGCGCCGTGCACGGAGAGGTCGCAGGGTGGGAGCGTCCGAACTGGTATGCGCCCAAGGGCGTCAAGCCGGAATACGAATACAGCTACGGCCGGCAGAATTGGTTCCAGTACGCCGCCGAGGAGCACAAGAACGTTCGTGAAAACGTCGGCTTCTACGATCTGACCTCCCTCGCAAAATTCAAGGTCACCGGCGGAGATGCCGAGAATCTCCTCCAGCGCCTCTGCTGCGCCGACATCGCCGTGCCCGCCGGCAGGCTGGTCTACACGCAGTGGCTGAACGAACGGGGCGGGATCGAAGCCGACCTTACCGTGGTCAAGCTTGGCGATCGCGAGTTCTTGATCACAACCCCCTGCGGCAGCCACGTCAAAGATTGGTCCTGGCTTCTGAGCCATGTCGAGCCCGGCTCCGACGTCAGCATCGAAGACGTGACGGACGGATTTGGCGTGATCGCCCTGCAAGGTCCGAAGTCGCGTGCGCTGTTCCAGTCGCTGACCGATGAGGACCTTTTGAACGATCACTTCGCATTCGGCACAGGGCGCTGGATGACTGCGGGAGGAGTGCGGCTTTGGGCGCAACGGATCTCCTATGTCGGCGAACTCGGCTGGGAAATCTACATTCCTGCAACTGACGCAATGGCGTTCCTGGACGCTCTATTGGAAGCGGGAAAGGAATTCGGACTGCGCC
>NZ_JBMDKS010000051.1:0-8488 GCF_057809835.1 Mesorhizobium sp. FG116 | reverse complement strand
ACTCGCAGAAATAACGACAACAGGCCTGGCGAGGCATTTGCCCCGCCAGGTCCGATTTTGAGAACACTGCGTCCCGGAATGCGCTCTTATAGGGCGGCGCAAGAACGACGATATGACTGCTGCAACCACCGAGACGGCCCGGGCTTCACCGCCGTCGAGCCGCCGGAGACATTGGGAAGCTGAAGCCGCTTGTTTGAACGTCAACCTGCCGGGAGGCGACAACCTCCCGGCAATCGATGACGGTGTGGAGTGCATGACATGACGAAACTTCTGGGAATCTCGGGCAGCCTCAGGCATGGCTCCTACAACTCCGCCCTGTTGCGGGCGGCGGTCGCGATGACGCCGGAAGGGGTCGAGCTCCACCCCGCCTCGATCCGGGGCATTCCGCTTTACGACGCCGACGTCGAGGCGGCGGAGGGCATTCCCGACGTGGTCGCTGAGCTCAAGGAACTCGTTGTCGGCGCGGACGGCCTGATGTTGTTCACGCCCGAATACAACAACTCGATCCCCGGCGTGTTCAAGAACGCCGTCGACTGGATGAGCCGGCCGGCGAGCGACATCAAACGCGTGTTCGGCGGCAAGCCCGTTGCCGTGCTCGGCGCCTCGGCCGGAGGTTTCGGCACGGTTCTCAGCCAGAATGCCTGGCTTCCGGTCCTGCGCACGCTCGGATCCGAGCCATGGTTCGGTGGTCGCATGCTCGTCGCCCGTGCGCACAGCGTCTTCGACCAGACCGGTGCCGTCGTCGACGATGGCGTGCGCCATCAGTTGCGTGATTTCGTCTGCGGCTTTGCCGAATTTGCCGAACGCACCAAGACCGAAGCGAGCCGGTAGCGGCCCCGGTCAGTGCGCTGCCTGGGCGGTGCTTTCGCGCACGACGATCTCGACGGGGAGGATCGTCTCCATGGGCACGTTCTCGGCATTTTCGCCGTTCATCAGCTGCAGCAGGACGGTGGCCGCGGTGCATCCGGCGATATGCGACTGGATCCTGACGGTGGTCAGCCTCGGGCGGATCAGCTCCAGGAAGGGCATGTCGTTGAAGCCGGTGACGGAAACCTGGCGCGGGCAGTCGATGCCCTGCTCGCGCAACTCGTCGATGGCGCCCAGCGCGAGACGGTCGTTGGCGCACAGGATCGCGGTGAATTTCCTGCCCGAGGCCAGCAGGTCCTGGACGCAGCGCGCCCCGTCCTGCTCGTCGAATCGCCTGGCGGTGACGACAAGTTCGGGACGGAACTCGATCGACAGCCTTTTTGCCGCTTTGCGGAAGGCCGCGAGGCGGAGCTGGCCGGTCGACAGGTCCTGCGGACCGGCGACATGGGCGATGTCGCGATGTCCGAGGTCGCGGAGGTGGCCAAGCATTTCGCAGATGCCGGCGTCTTCGTCGTTGATGATGTAGGGGATCTGGGAGTTTTCGACCATGCGGTTGAGCGTTACCACCGGAAGGCCGTCGGAGGCCGCCTTGGCGATGGTGGGGTCGCTTCTCAGCACGGCGGCATGGATGATGCCATCGACGCCCCGGTCGCGCAGAACGTCGACGAGTCGGCTTTCGCGGTCACGTTCGCTGTCGGTGTTGACGATGATCGATGCATAGCCGAGCGGTTCGAGAACGCTCTCGATGCCGCGCAGGATCGGCGGAAAGATGACGTTGGTGATGTCGGGGATCATCACCCCAACCGTCATCGTGCGATTGGTCCGCAGTCCGGCGGCGATGCGGTTCGGCCGATACCCCAGCGCGTCCGCCGCGGCCTGGATGCGGCTTGCGACTTCTTCGGTGATCGACTTGCGCTCGACCGGGTCCAAGGCGCGGGACACGGTGGATACGTGTACCCCCGTCTCGCGCGCGATGTCCTTAAGAGTGATCCGTTTCTGCCGCATGCTGACAACCCCTGATTTGCGCAAATTAACAGACCGGGCATGCCTCACGCAATCGTTTGCGAAAATTCCTTGACCGCCTTGCGGGGCCGTGGTACTTCATCCTCGCAATCGATTGCACGGAGGAGCTTGTGCATCGAGGCAGAATGCTTGACCGTCTGGGAGGACGGTGAAGCGGATACCCCAACAGGTGCGCGAGAGGGAGCAGGCAAAGCCGCAGGACGAGATCTGTCGGGGTACCGAATCCAGCCAGCGCGTCTCGATCGGTAGACGCCTGGCCGCACATACAGTCGATCGCCAACGGGAGGAAAGCGTATGAGATTGAATACATTGCTCGCAGCGGCAGCCGCAGCGGCCTTGATGGCAAGCGCGGCTCACGCCGAAAATCTGAAAATCGGCGCCTCGCTGCCGATCACCGGCGGATTGTCGGTCAGCGGCGAGAAGCACAAGCGGGGCTACGAGCTCTGCACCAAGCTGATCAACGAGGCCGGGGGCATTCTCGGCCGCCAGGTCGAACTGGTCGTCAGCGACAACCGCTCGGATACGGCGACCGCGATCAACCAGTACGAACGCTTCATCAACGTCGACAAGGTCGAGGCGGTCTACGGCACGTTTTCGAGCCGCCTGACCTTCCCGGTCGCCAGCATTCTTTCGAAGTACAACATGGTGCACGCGATCCCTTCGGGCGGCGCGCTGCGCATCTATGAGCAGGGCTACAAGAACCTGTTCTACTTCCAGGTCAATGCCGCCGAATACACAGGCAAGGACGTGGCCGCGGTGATCAAGCAGCTCATTCCTGCTGGCCAGGCGCCGAAGACGGTTGCCGTCGTTTCCGCCGACGACTTCTTCGCCAATGCCATCGAAGCCGGCCTGCTCGGCCAGAAGGTGAAGGACCCGGCGACCGACAAGGAGATCGCCGATCTCGCGCCCGGCTATCTCGCCGATGTCGGCATCGAAGTGGTGATGAAGGAGAAATGGCCGGAGGAAGGCTTCAACGACTGGCTCAACCTCGCCAATTCGATCAAGCGCTCCGGCGCCGAGATGATCATCGGCCTGACCGCCTCGGCGGAAGAGGCGGTGCAACTGACGCGCAGCCTGAAGACGGTCGGCGCAACGCCCAAGCTGGTCTACCTCAGCCAGGGTGCGCAGACCGAGTTCATCGAGGGCACGGGCAAGGAGGCCGCCGACGGCGTGCTGATCCACACCACCTGGCACAAGGACGTGCCGTTCGAGAGCACGCTGGCCGGCAAGCCCTTCAACAATGCCGACTTCGTCAAGGCCTTCACCGCTGAATACGGCGTCGAGCCGGACGAGGACAGCGCCATTCCGTTCGCCGTCTGCCAGGGTATCGAGCAGGCGATGATCGGCGCCGGCACCACTGACAACGCCAAGATGGGCGAATGGCTGCACGCGCGCACCAAGGACGACCCGGTCCGCACCGTGCTCGGCCGCTTCTCCTGGGACGAGGTCGGCCTGCCGGTCGAAAAGTCCCACATCATGACCCAGTGGCAGGGCGGCGAGCTGAAGTTCGTCTACCCGACGGGCGAGTTCGAAGGCGTGTCGCCGTTCAGCTACCCCAAGAAAGGGTTCTGAGACGACAGGCAGGGAAGACGCCCCACCTGGGCGTCTTCCCCACCGCCGGCGGCTGCCGGCGTAGTCTGGCCCATCGCCGGTGCTTGCCGGCGCAACTCGGCCCACCGCCGGTGTTCCGGCGCAACTCGGAATGGGAGATCGGGCGGATGCTCGAAGTCAAGAATCTCTGCAAGCATTTCGGCGGCATCAAGGCCGTCGACGGTGCCACGTTCACGGTCGAAAGAGGGTCGATCACCGCCCTGATCGGTCCGAACGGCGCCGGAAAGACGACCGCCTTCAACTGCATCAGCCGGACGGCCGCGCCAAGCTCTGGCGAGGTCTGGCTCGACGGTGAGCGCATCGATCACCTGCGGCCACACAAGGTCACCGCCAAGGGCCTGAGCCGGACCTTCCAGATTTCGCGCAACCTCGGCGACATGACGGTGATCGAAAACGTCATCGTGCAGTCCAAGGTCGACGGCCTGCGTGGCCTTTTCCGTCCGGCGATGACGTCGGAAGAAAAGGACAAGGCGATGTCGATCCTCGAGTTCCTCGGCATCACCCGCATCGCCCATGAGGACGGCCACAACCTGTCCTACGGCCAGAAGAAGCTGATGGACCTGGCCGCGCTGCTGATGTCGGATCCCAAGATCATCCTGCTCGACGAGCCGGCCGGCGGCGTCAACCCGTCGCTGATGGAAGAGATCGTCGGCCATATCCGCGCCCTCAACGACAAGGGTCTGACGGTGCTGATCGTCGAACACAACATGGAACTGATCATGCGGCTGTCGCACAAGGTCGTGGTCATGGCGCATGGCAAGGTCATCTGCGCCGGCACCCCCGAAGTTGTCCGCAAGGACCCGCAAGTGCTCGACGCCTATCTCGGCGGCGTGCTCGAAGACGAGGCTGCATGATGACCAAGCTACTGGAAGTAACCAACATCACCGCCGGCTACGGCGACGGCCCCGCCATCCTCGACGGCGCCCATCTGACTGTCGAGCCAGGCAAGGTCCACTGCATCATCGGCCCCAACGGCGCCGGCAAGTCGACGCTGCTCAAGGCGATCTGCGGCATGCTGTCGATCCGCAGGGGCGACGTGGTGTTCAAGGGCGAGCGGCTGAACGGCCTGCGCCCCGACCAGATCCTGCGCAAGGGCATCTGCTTCGTGCCGCAGGAACGCGCGCTGTTCCCCAAGATGACGGTGCGCGAGAACCTACGCATGGGCGGGTTCATCCTCGATGACAAGAAGGAACTCGAGCGCCGCATCGACGGCATCCTCGAGCGCTTCCCGATCCTGCGCGAGCGCGCCGACCAGCATGCCGGCACCATGTCCGGCGGCCAGCAGCAGACGCTGGCCATGGCGCGCACGCTGATCATCAAGCCCGACATCGTCATGCTCGACGAGCCCTCGCTCGGCCTGGCGCCGAAGATCGTCCAGGAGATGTTCGACATCATGAAGATGATGTCGGCCGAGGGCGTCACCGTGTTGCTGGTCGAGCAGAACGCCCTGATGGGGCTCAGGAACGCCGATTGGGGCGTCGTGCTCGACCTTGGCCGGACGCTGTTCGAAGGACCGGCAGCCAAGGTGCTGGCCGATCCGCGCATCCAGGAACTTTACCTCGGCGGCAAGAAAGCCGCCTGACGGGGAACACCATGGCAGAGATTTTGCAGATACTGATTTTGGGCCTGGCGCTTGGCGGTGTCATTGCTCTGATGGGCTCGGGCCTGTCGCTTGTCTTCGGCGTGATGCGCATCGTCAATCTGGCCCATCCGTCGCTGATCATCGGCGGCGCCTACATCACCTACCTCGCCTTCAAGACGCTCGGCGTCGACCCGATCGTCATGCTGCCGGTCGCCGCCGCCATCATGGCCGCCATCGGCGTGGTGCTCTACCGGCTGGTGTTCCAGCGCGAGGCCAAGAGCGCCAAATATTCCGAGATGACGGTGCTGCTCACCTTCGCACTGGCGATGATGGTGGAGGGACTGCTCGGCGGCCTGTTCACCAACACCCAGCGGGTGACCTCGCCCGAATACGCCACCGCTGCCTTCTTCATCGGCGACGTCTTCATCCCCAAGGGACAGTTCTATGCCGGCATCGTCTCGCTTACGATCATCGGCGCGCTGTCGCTGTTCCTCAAATATTCGCGGCTCGGCTACGCCATCCGCGCCACCACGCAGAACCGCGAGGCGGCCGAACTGCTCGGCGTCAACGTCCAGTTCATCAGCATCCTCGCCTTCGCCATCGGCATCGGCCTTGCGGGTGCTGCCGGATCGCTGGTCAGCTTCGTGTTCAGCTTCTTCCCGGCCAAGCATTGGGAATGGATCGCCATGCTGATGTCGGTGGTCGTGCTCGGCGGCATGGGCAGCATCCTGGGCACGGTTGTGGGGGCACTGTTCCTCTCCGTGGTCGCCGCCTTCGTCGGCACCTGGATCGGGGCGACCTGGTCGACGCTGACCTTCTTCCTCGCCCTTTTCATCATTCTGCTGGTCCGGCCCCAGGGGCTGTTCGGCGAAAAACCGGAGTTGGCATGATGGCCGTCACCCTCCAGGACTCCAGCGCCAGCGCTGTCATCGAGGCGCGCCGCGCCCACAACGAAAAACTGTCGCTCAAGGCCGACCAGACCCGGGCGACGTGGTTCCCGATTGCGGTGCTGGCCGTCCTCGCCGCGCTGCCGCTGCTGCAGTTCTACGGCAACTACAACTACGTGCTGCACCTGGTTCTGTTCACCGCGTCCTATGTCGCGATGGCCTCGAGCTGGAACATTCTCGGTGGTTTCGCCGGCTACGTCTCGCTCGGCCATGCCGTGTTCTTCGGCGTCGGCGGCTATTTCTCCGGCATGATCCTGGCGCGCTACGGCATCTCCACGATCATCACCGCGCCGCTCGCCGGCCTGGTCGCCGCCGCCCTTGGCTATCTGGTCGGCATGGTCACCCTCAAGGTGCGCGGCCCGAGCTTCATCATCTCCTCGATCGCGCTTCTGATGATCGCCCGCATCCTGTTCGACAACTGGCATTTCATCGGCGGCGCCAACGGCCTGACCCTGCCGCCCAACGACCTGACGGTGCAGTGGTCCAAGGTGCCCTACTACTATGCCATGGTGGCGATCGCGGCCTTCACCGTGTGGGCGACCTACAAGATCAAGCACTCGAAGTTCGGGCTCGGCCTGCGCGCCATCTCCAAGGACGAGATCAAGGCGGAAAGTGCCGGCATCGACACACGCTTCTACAAGGTCGTCGCCTTCGCCCTGTCGGCATTCTTCGTCGGCATGGCGGGCGCGGTCTGGGGCGAGTACCTGACCTACCTCCGGCCCAACATTTTCCTGCTCATCCTGATCTCGGCCAACATGGTGCTGATGTGCATCCTCGGCGGCAAGGGCACGATCGCCGGCCCGGTCATCGGGGCGATCCTGATCGTGGCGCTCAACGAACTTTTCGTCGCCACCATGGGCGCATCGGAAATCAACATCCTGGGCACCGGACTGGTGATGGCGCTCGGCCTGATGTTCTTCCCGCTCGGGCTGGTCGGAACGTTGGCCAGGAACGGAAAGCTCCCGCGCATCCTCAACTGGGACTAGCCGGAGGCCTTTGAGCCCCAAGACCTGAGAATGCAACTCGTGCAGTCAGCGAGAGGAAAAAGACATGCCGGAATTCGTACTTCACAACGCGCCGCAGTCCACCTGCAGCCAACGTGTCCGCTATGTCCTTCACGCCAAGGGCAAGACCTTCGAGGAACACAAGCTCGACCTGTTCAAGGGCGACCAGCTCAGGCCCGAGTACCTCGCGATCAACCCCAACGGCGTGGTGCCGACGCTGCTGCATGACGGCGCTCCGGTCACCGACTCCGCCGTCATCGTCGAATATCTCGAGGATATCCTCGGCGACGTCGCGCCGCTCAGGCCGCACGACCCGCTGAAGGCGGCGGAGATGCGGGCGATGATGCGCTTCATCGACGAGGTGCCGACGCCGGCAATCCGGGTGCCGTCCTACAACCTCGCCTTCCTGCCGCACTACCAGGCGATGACCGAGGAGGAATTCCAGGCGCTTTGCGACAGCAAGCCCTTGCGCCGCGAATTCCTGATGAAGATGGGCCGGACAGGTTTCCCCAAGGCCGACATGGACGAGGCGCTCGGTCGCCTGCAACGCGGCATCGACCGCATGGCGGCGTGGCTCGCGGCCAGCGGCGGACCCTGGCTGATGGGCAAGGACATGACGCTCGCCGACATCTCGATCATGCCGGTCATCGTCAGGATGGACGACATCAATCTCGGCAACATGTGGGACCAGGCCCCCGAGATCGGCCGCTGGCTCGACAACATCCGGGCAACCGAGGCCTTCGCCAGGACCTACTACCATGGCTCGTTGCTGACCGAGAAATACCCGCATCTGCAGACCGGCGCGAAGCGGGCGGAACCTGTCGAAGCCTGACTTCGAAAGCATTGGAGACTGAAATGGACCACACCGGCACCTCGCCCAAGCTCATCACCAAGGAAGCCGATGTCACGCCGACCGTGCTTGCGGCGATGGACAACACCGACAACCTCCGCCTTAAGCAGATCATGACGTCGGCGGTGACGCATCTGCACCAGTTCGTGCTCGAAACGCGCCCGACGGAAGAGGAATTCGAGTACGCGCTGCGCTGGATCGTCGAGATCGGCCAGCTCACCAACGAGTTCCACAACGAGGTGGTGCTTGCGGCCGACGTGCTGGGCGCCTCGACGCTGATCGACCTGATCAACAATGACGGCATGCAGGGCGAGACGATGTCGGCGCTGCTCGGCCCGTTCTACCGGGGCGGCGCTCCGGTGTGCGCGAACGGCGATTGCATCGCTCGCTCGGACACGCCCGGCTCCTCGCTGTTCTTCTCCGGCAAGGTCGTCGGACCCGACGGCGAGCCGGTGGCGGGCGCCTCGCTGGATGTCTGGCAGGCCTCGCCCGTCGGCCTCTACGAGAACCAGGACGAGACCCAGGAGGATTGCAACCTTCGCGGCAAGTTCACCAGCGGCGCCGACGGCAGGTTCCATTTCCAGTCGGTGAAGCCGGCAGGCTA
>NZ_JBMDKS010000050.1:0-8915 GCF_057809835.1 Mesorhizobium sp. FG116 | reverse complement strand
ACTGCGCCCTGTCGGCATGCACGCAGTGGACGCGATGCGCATGGAAAAGGGCTTCCGCCACTGGGGGCACGACATCGTCTATGAAGACAATCTGGTGGACTCGGGCTTGGCGTTCACCGCCAGGCCGAACAAGAATATTCCCTTCATCGGGCGTGACGCGTTCCTGAGCCAGAAGGTTGCTGGGATCGGCAAGAAGCGGATGGTTTGTTTCCTTCTCAACGATCCCGAGCCGCTCCTTTTCCACAACGAGCCGATCCTCATGAACGGCAAGCCCGTGGGCTATCTTACTTCGGCAAGCTACGCCCACCATCTGGGCGCCGCGATCGGCATGGGCTACGTGGGAGCCGATGAACCCGTCACTGCCGACTTCATTGCCAATGGTGATTTTGCCATTCAGGTCAATGGACGTGCAGAGCCCGCGACAGCCAGCTTAAAACCTTTTTACGATCCAGCATCGGAGCGCATGCGTACCTAAAGGTACCGTCGCTCCCGATATCCCACGTCTCTACTGCAGGCCGGCACCGGGCGAGGATCGGTGCCTGCCCATCGTCGCTTTGCAAATGCCGGCTGACGCGAAGGCGCTTTGGCACCTCAGCGACGGGGTCGCGCCCTGGCGATCCGGGAAAGAGCCCAAAATGTGTCCGCGCATTTGAAGCCAGAGGTTTTGAAATCAGTAGTAATTTGGGCTATTGTCGACAATAGCCTTTTCGTGTAGGTTCCCGCTGCAGGCTCCTTGGACAGGGTCAAATTCGGTTCCGCTGCAACGACGAAGGTGCGTGATTTTTGCAAAACCGTGCTGGAGCACCCGGAAATGAAGAAAATTCGCAACGCAAATGACATCCTCTCAGGGGGAAATGCCGCCTCCCGGCGCGTAGTGCTTGAGATCGCCGACCGGACGCTCGACCGTCTGGACAGCTATCGGCGCATCCGCTCGATCATGCGCATGGAGGGCGACATGCTGCATATCGGCGTGCGCTCCTGGGACCTGTCAAAGAAGCGCAACGTTTACCTTTTCGGCGCTGGCAAGGCCTGCAACCACATGGCGATGGCGGTTGATCACGTGCTGGGTAAGCGCCTGACGCGCGGCATCGCCATCGTCAAGATCCACGAGGAAACGGATCACTTCGACAAGACGGAGATCTTCGTCGGCGGCCATCCCCTACCCAACGAAGAAGGATTCCGCGCCTCGAGGAAGATAATCGAAATCGTTGACCAGGCAGGACCAGACGATCTGTTCATCGTCGTCATCAGCGGAGGCAGCTCCGCGCTGATGTCCTGCCCGATCGACGGCATTTCCCTGCAGGACGAGATCGATACGACCGACGTGCTGCTGAAATCCGGCGCGGGCATCTACGAGATCAACGCCGTGCGCCGACACATCTCGGCGCTGAACGGCGGCATGCTCGCCAAACGCATCCAGGACGTCGGGGCCGAACTGATTGGCTTCGGCATCAGCGATGCAGTGGGCACCCCGGCCACGGGCGACATCGCCGTCCCCTATGCCGCCTACAAGAGCACGCCGATCGGACCCGATGCCACGACGCTCGACGATGCGCGCGCGACCATCGTCAATTTCGATGTCGCCAACCGCCTGCCCAAGAGTGTGGTCGACTACCTGATGAACGCTGGCCCCGACAAGGAAACGCCGAAGGCCTTCCCCGACAACACCTACTTCTTGCTCAATACCCTGCCGGATTCCTGCATCTACGCCAAGGAAGCATGCGCGGAGATGGGCATTCCAGCCGTCATCGTCACCTCGTTCCTCGAAGGCGAAAGCCGCGATGCCGGCACCTTCTTCGCTTCGATGGCAAGGGAGATCCAAACCTACGGCAATCCGGTCACGGCACCCTGCGTGCTGCTCAGTTCCGGCGAGGTAACAACGCAAATCCTCGACAATTCCATCATCAAGGGCCATGGCGGCCCGGGCCAGGAAATGGCGGTGAGCTTTGCCATCACCGCCGCCAAGACGAAGGGAGCATGCCTCCTTTCTATCGACAGCGAGGGCACCGACGGCACGGCGAAGGTCGCAGGCGGCATCACCGATTCTTCAAGCCTCAAGGCAGCAGCCGACAAGGGCATCAGCCTCCATCAGGCGCTGCGGGAACATAGCTGCTTCGAGGCGCTCGAAGCCATCGGCTCCGCGGTCTTCACAGGGAACACCGGGACCAACCTCTGCGACCTCAACATCCTCTATGTCCCGGCGATCAAGGAAGGCCAGTAGCCATGCAAGACAGGATCGCGTCCGTCCGGGCCCAGCAGATAATCGACTGCAAGTGCCGCCCGGCCGTGGAAGTCGAAATCCGGACGGAGAGCGGCGCCATCGGGCGCGGCGCCGCACCAACCGGAACCTCGGTGGGTATGCACGAGGCTTTCGTCCTGCGCGACGGAGACCGCGAAAGCTACAACGGCCTCAGCGTCCATAAGGCGGTCGACAAGGTGGTGAACGTCATCGGCCCCGCCTTGATCGGCATGAATGTGTTCGACCAGCCCGCCATCGACGAGAAGATGATTGCGCTCGACGGTACGCCGGACAAGCGCAACCTAGGTGGCAACGCCATCTATTCCGCCTCCATCGCCGCCTTCCGCGCTGCTGCGGATTCCCGTCGGATACCGCTCTACAAGCACATCGCCGGCCGGGACATCCGAACCGTGCCGGTTCCCTGTTTCAATGTCGTCAATGGCGGGCGCTATGAAACGCTGACGCAGTCCTTCAACGAATTCCTGATCGTGCCTTATGGCACCGACAGCATCGACTTCGCTGTCGAGATGGCGGTTACCGTGTTCCAGAAGCTTGCCGAGGTCCTGACAAAGCACCTCGGCCACAAGCCGCAGGTTGCAAGTTCGTATGGCTATGCAGCGCCTTCGGACGACCCGGAGGTGATCCTCTCGCTGATGCAGGAAGCGATCGACGCCTCCGGCTATAAGGGCCGCATCGCCTTCGCGCTCGATTGCGCCTCCAGCGAAATGTACGACATCAAAACCGGGACGTATCTGCTGAAGGGCTTGCGGGTCTCAAGCGATGAATTGATCGCCTACGCCAAGGCACTTACCGAGAAATTCAACTTCGTCTTCATCGAGGATCTGCTCGATGAGAACGATTGGGAAGGATACGGCAAGGCAGTCAAGGAACTGACCCGAACAATCGTCCTTGGCGACGATCTCACGGTGACCAGCCGCGCCCTGCTGCAAAAGGCCTTCGAGACGCACGCGGTTGACGGCTTCATCCTCAAGCCCAACCAGGTCGGCACGATTACCGAGGCGATGGATGCTCATCGCTTCGCCAGCGAGCACGGAATGATTTCGGTCCCCTCCGGTCGCTCCGGCGGTGTGGTCGACGATGTGGTGATGGATTTCTCCGTCGGCCTCGAAGTGCCCTTCCAGAAGAACGGCGCGCCGCGCTCCGGAGAGCGCATCGAGAAGCTGAACTTCCTGATGCGCGCCAATGCCGCGAGCCCAGGTTGCCGCCTGTACGACATCAAGCCCCTTCTTCGCTTCTAACCCAGCAAAGGTTCAACCATGTATCCCAGGATCGATTTTACCTATCTCTCCGAACCCGACATGATCGCCGCTGGCGTTCTCGACGCCAAGCGTTGTGTCGATATCTGCGAGGAGACCTTCAGCCTGCTCGGCAAGGGCGACTACCTGATGGGCGGAGCCAATCACAACAACCACGGCCTGAACATCGTCTTTCCCAAGGAAACAAAATTTCCGAACATGCCGGTCGCCGGCCCTGACCGCCGCTTCGCCGCTATGCCGGGCTATCTCGGCGGCCGCTTCGATGTCTGTGGCAACAAGTGGTATGGCTCCAACCATGCCAACGCCGAAAAGGGCCTGCCCCGCTCGGTTCTCACGATGATGCTCAACGATAAGGACACTGGCGCGCCGCTGGCGCTGATGTCGGCTAACCTTTTGAGCGCGGCGCGCACGGGCGGGGTGCCGGGTGTTGCTGCAAAGCACCTTGCAAACAAGGGAGCGAAGGTCGTTTCGGTCGTCGGCTGCGGGCCGATCAACAAGGCTTGCTTCACGGCGATCATGACCCAGCTTCAAGGCATCGAGAAGGTCGTCTGCTTCGACCTCTTCCTCGACAAGGCCAATGAATTCGCAAAATGGGTAGAGGGAGAATATCGCGTAGAAGCCGTTGGCGTCGACGACACCGAGGCCGGATTCCGGGATGTGGATGTTATTACCGTCGCCGCTTCGCGCCTGAAGCCCCTCTACTTCAAGGACGAATGGATCAAGGAAGGCGCTACAATCCTCGTCTCCGGGCCGTTCAATACCGACGAATCGTTCCTGACCAGCGCCAAAATCGTCTACGACCACACGGCTCTGCAGGAGGCCTATGTCGAGGATGCGATCGCCTCCGGAAACAAGGACGCTTACTATGGCGGCGTGATCGGCGGCCCGTTCTTCCGCCTTATTGATGCCGGCAAACTGCCAGCGTTGAAGAATTCGACGGGCCTCGGCGATGTCGTGAACGGCGAGAAGCCCGGTCGCGAGAATTCCAAGGAACGCGTGATCTTCATAGCCTGCGGCATGGCCGTCTTCGACATCAGTTGGGGCTTCGAACTGCTGCAGAACGCAAAGGCCAAGGGCATTGGCCAGTCGCTGAACCTCTGGGAAAAGCCAAACCAGGGTTAAGCGACACAGGCGGCTATCGCCGCATCAAACCGCGCCGGGAGAGTCTGGTTTCCTAGCCGACGCTCCTGGCGGATGTTCCGCACGCCACCCGCAACCCAGTGAATCCGTCACAACCGCCAACAAGGATAATTGAGTTGGATCAAGCTGTGAAAAGTATCGCGCCTCTGCAAACCGAAAGCCAGCTCCGTGTAGACCTTGCGGCGGCCTTCCGGCTTGCCGCTAAGTTCGACTGGATCGAATCCGTCAGCAATCATTTCAGCTGCATGGTCTCCGACGACGGCCAAAAGTTTCTCCTCAATCCGAAGTGGAAGCACTTCTCCCTGATCCGGGCGAGCGACCTGCTTCTCCTAGATGCTGAGGACACGGAAATCATGGACCGCCCCAATGCGCCGGACGCGACCGCATGGTCGATACACGGAACCGTGCATCGCAGGATTCCGTCTGCTCGGGTCCTGCTGCATGCGCATCCTCCGTACGCGACAGCCCTGGCGAGTCTGAAAGACCCGACAATCAAGCCGATCGATCAGACGACGGCCCGGTTCCATGGCCTCGTTAGCCTGGATCTCGGCTTTGGCGGCATCGCCGACGACGATGAGGAAGCCGAACGGCTGGTAGATGCCTTCGGAAACCACCCAATCCTTCTGATGGGCAATCACGGCGTGACCGTCTCGGCCGAGACGATCGCGGAGGCGTTTGAGCATCTCTACCTTTTCGAGCGCGCCGCGAAGAACCTGATGCTTGCGTACTCAAGCGGTCAGCCCCTCAGTGTGCTTTCCGAAACGATCGCGCACAAGACCGCGGAAGCATGGCTGGACTACACGGACCAGGCTAGTGCCCACTTCAGTCAACTGAAGGATATTCTGGACAAGGAGGATGCGAGCTACCGGGACTAAATGCGAGTTTGGAGGATAGCGATAGATCGAGTCCCAGCGGCCATACGGCATGACACTGCAGCAGCCTCCATCCAAATCGGGCTTTGGCAATGGGTCCAATGAAGGGCCTATGGTATTCGTCTTCTACCTCATCCCCGATTTTGGAATGCTGGCGGTTTCCTCAGCGCTCGAGGCGCTCCGGTTCGCTAACAAAGTGCTCGGTTACCAAGCCTACGATTGGCGGCTTGTTTCAGAGAACGGTGAGCGGTCCGGGCAAGCTGCGGCATTTCCCTGGAGACCGATCGCTGTCTCGCCTCGGAGCGCAAGTCCCTGCTTAGTGACGAGCGCCCCTCCATGGCGATCGTCTGCGCCGAAGAGAACGCGGACAAACACTCCATCGGGCCGCTCGAGGCCTGGTTGCGGGAATGCCGGCAAAGGGGGATCCCAGTAGGTGCGCTTGATACAGGTACCTATATACTTGCCAGAGCGAGGATGCTGGACAACAGGCGCTGCACCATCCACTGGGAGAAATTGCCAGCTTTCAGCGAAGAATTTAGCGGCGCGCTGACCAACGCCAGCATTTACGAGGCAGACGACGAGATTTGGACCTGCGCCGAGGCTCGGCATCATTTGACATGATGTTGCATCTGATAGAACGCGCTTTCGGCGAGCCGACCACAGCCAACATTTGCGAGCATGCCCAAGTAGGACGCATGCGAGGGTCGACCGAGCGGCAACGGTTGCCGCTGCGATTGCGGGCAGGAGCGTCGAATGAAACGGTTATCAAGATAGTCGAGCAAATGGAACGCTATCTAGCGAGGCCATTGCCCCTGGATGTCATTGCGGCACGAGTGGACAGGTCTCGACGGCAGATCGAGCGGCTTTTTGTACGCATACGCCGAGGACCGCGGGATAGATGCCCGCGCGTGTGCGATGGCGGGGCTATGATGGTGGTTCGCGAGGGTCAGGCGGCCTGCTGATCCGCAGGCTTTTCGGCATCGCGCAGGCGTTTCCACTCCCACGGCAGCAGTTCTGGCAGGCGAGAGACGGGCAGATCGGCGATGCGGGCGAGAACGTCGGCCAGCCAGGCCTTTGGGTCGAGGTCGTTGAGGCGGGCCGTAGTGATCAGCGTGAGCATGACGGCGGCGCGATCGGCACCGCGCTGCGAACCGGCGAAGGTCCAGTTGCGCCGACCCAGGGCGATGCCGCGTAGCGCTCTCTCCGCGGCATTGTTGGAGAGACAGATCCTGCCGTCGTCGACGAAGCGGGCGAAGTCCGCCCAGCGCCGGAGCATGTAGTTGATCGGCTTCAGAACCTCGGCGGAGCGCGAGAGGGTTTCGCGCTCGCGGAGCAGCCAGGCCTGCATCTCATCGAGAAGCGGCTTGCTCTTCTCCTGGCGCACGTCCCGCCGCTGCTCGGCGCTATGGCCGTTGTTGGCGCGCTCGATCTTGAACAGCGCGTCGAGGCGTTTCACTGCCTCCAGGGCGATCGGGGAGACCGGCTTGCCCTTCACGCTGTCGCGGGCCTTCTTCGCGATATTGGACAGTTCAAAGAAGCCGCGCCGGGCATGGGCGAAGCAGAACGCCGGCGTGATCGGCTGTTCCTTTCGCTGCGGGTCGAACAGCGGCTCGAAGCCACCGTAACAGTCGCACTGAAGGATGCCGGCGAACCCGGCCAGATGTTTCTGAGGATGCTCGCCACGGCGATCCCCCGAGGCGTAATAGACCGCCGCCGGTGGCGCAGGTCCAGCGAAGGGGCGATCATCGCGGACATAAGTCCAGATCCGCCCGGTCGCGCATTTGCCCTTGGCCAGGATCGGGACCGTCGTGTCGTCGCCATGAAGGCGCTCGGCCGCAAGCACATGGGCCTCGATCAGGTCGAAGACTGGCTTCAGGGCGAAGGTTCCATGGCCGACCTGGTCGGCCAGCGTCGACAGCGGCAGGTCGATCCCCTCGGCCTTGAAGCGCGCGCTCTGGCGGTTCAGCGGGATGTGCTGCCCGAACTTGTCGAAGAGGATCGTCGCCAGCAGTTGCGAACCGATGAAGCCGCGCGGCGTCGCATGGAACGGCGCCGGCGGCTGGCTGACCTTGCCGCAATCGCGGCAACTGAACTTCTCGCGCACCGTCTCGATCAGCTTGAAGCGGCGCGGAATCTCCTCCAGCGTCTCGGTGACGTCCTCGCCCAGCTTCGACAGCCTCGAGCCGCCGCAGCAGGCGCAGGCGGTGGGAGGATCGATGACGACACGCTCGCGCTCGATATCCTCCGGCCAGGGTTTGCGCACCGGCCGCTTGCGCGTGAAGGCGCGCACGTTCCCGCTTTTCGTCGCCGCGGTGGCCGCGGCAAGCTCGTCCTCGCTCGCTGCGGTCACGAGTTCGTCGAGCTGAAGTTCCATTTGCTCGATCAGCCGTGCCGTGCGTTCGGAACGCTGGCCGTATTTCTCGGGCTTCAGCCTCTCGATCACCAACTGCAGGTGCGCGATCAGCGCCTCGGTGTCCGAGAGTTTCGCCTGCGCGCTCGCGGCCACCGCCTCGGCTTCCAGCCGTGCCTCGCGTTCGGCCCGCAGCGCCACCAGGGCACTCGCGAGGTCCAAAGGAAGATCGTCCGGCTTCACCATCACGAAGCCAGTGAATCAGATTTAGCCCGCGATTTCAAAAGGTAAATGCTAGCCGACCCGCGTCGGGCGCCAGGTTTCCTGCGGATTGCGCCAGTCGATGCCGGACAGAAGATAACTCATCTGCGCCGTCGAGATCGTCACCGCCCCGTCCGCCGGGGACGGCCACAGGAACCGCCCTCGTTCCAGCCGTTTCGTGAACAGGCAGGCGCCCTGGCCGTCATGCCAGATCACCTTCAAGGGGTCAGAACATGAGTTGTGCAAAATCGTACGCTAAGGTCGAACGGAGCATGAACATCATGCCGCCAGCCGGATTGGTGCTGGCAAACGAAGCGATCTGAAGCCTTCAGGCATCTGGTGTTCAGAATCCCACGTGTAGATGCCTGTGAGGTTGATATGTTCCCAACTAAGCGGCGAGACGTGTTTGAGCAGGTCATTCGGGATAGTCCGACCCGCCATGCGCAGGTGCGTGGCAGCGCGGTCAAGATAGACCGTGTTCCAATGGACGATAGCGCTGACGACGAGATTGAGGCCAGACGCGCGGAATGCCTGGCTCTCGAATGACCGGTCACGGATTTCTCCGCGCTCGTGAAAGAACACCGCGCGTTTGAGCTTGTGCGCTGCCTCGCCCTTGTTAAGGCCTGCTTGGCATCGCCGGCGCAAGGCTGGGCTCGAGTACCATTCGATCATGAACAGTGATCGCTCGATCCGTCCGAGTTCCCGCAGCGCCTTGGCCAACTGGCTTTCCCTCGGAGACGCTGCGAGCTTCTTGAGAATGGTTGAGGGGACGACGG